>NZ_JBMBTE010000032.1:0-50914 GCF_048897285.1 Rhodococcus sp. O3 | reverse complement strand
TTGCCGGGCCCGGTCGATCCGGAACCGGCGAGCACGAAGGGAACGTCGAGTCGTCGGCACGCGGCGGCGACCAGCGCGACGTCCTTGCGAGGTTCGACGGTGCCGACCTGCAGCACGAACCGCTCGGGCAGCCCGAACCGCGTGCGGACCTCGGCGACCTCCGCAGCACCGGGCGGGACCGCCCAGGGCGCGGGCGCGAGGGGAGTGACGTGGGCGTCCCGTCCGCAGTGGGCGCGCAACCGGTCCGCGGTGAACTCGGAGACGGCGACGAGGACGTCGGCGCGACGCATCGCCCGGCGCAGCAGACGCCGCTCCCCGGCGGCGCGTCCGCGGCCGAACGCCCACGGCACGTCGAAGACCGACAGGTCGTGGAACGTCGACACGGTGGGGCCGCGCTGGGCGAGCGGCAGATCGACGTCGAGCGCGTGGAAGACATCGACGTCGCGCAGCGGGACCAGTCCCCAGGCGACACGCTGCGCCCCGTCGCACACCGGGCGTTCGACGGGCGTGACCCGCCCGGGCAGTTCGGCGCGGGCATCGCTCTGCACCACCGCCCGCAGGCTCGCCGACCCGAGCTTCGGAGCGAGTGCGTTCAGGAGCTCGCGAGCGTATGTCTGGACCCCGCTGCCGCCGGGGCGCAGCGCGAGGGCCCCGAATCCGATCCGGGTTCCGATCGAGACGAGAGTTGTTGTGTGAGAGCGCATCCGACAGTCCCTAGAAGTAGCCAGAAGTAGACGTCCAGCGGGAAGATTTCGAAATAGGTCGACACGGTCGACGCCACCGCGGCGGCGATCACCGACGCGCTGACGCCCAGTGCCAGCGCCGAGTCCTGACCGTGCAACAGTCGCGATGCCCGCAGCGTCGACACCGCCGCGGACACCAGCAGGAGGCCGAAGATCCACAGCCCGATCGGCCCGAGTTCGACCATGAGCTTCATGTAGTAGTTGTCCGGCTGGTACGGGATCCGGCCGAGCGCGATCGCCGCGTCGAGCGACAGCGTCGAATACAGCGGATCGGCGAGCTCGGCGGCCTTGTCCGCGGCGGCCCCGGTGGCACCCAGGCCCTGCCCGAAGGGATGCACGAACAACGACGAGACGGTGTCTGCCCAGCCGTCACCGCGCTCACCCAGACTCGACGACGAGAACAACGCGGACGTCACCGAACCCGGCACGAACAGCAGCGCGACCGGAAGCGCGACGGCACCGGCACCGAAGAGCACCAACAGCGCCCGGTGGCGATGAATCGCCAGCCACAGCAGCGCCGCCGCCAGCCCGATGTACGAGGCGCGCACGATCGTCACACCCATGCCGAGCAACATCACCGGCGTCGCGCACAGGAAGAGGGTGTTACGCAGCCGCCCCGGATCCGCGAGCGCGACCGCACCGCCCACGATGAGACCGATCATCACGAACAGCCCCAACGCGAACGGTCCGGTGAACGTGCCGAAACTGCGCAGGATTCCACCGGTCGTGCGGATGTGCTCGTCGTACGAGTAGCCGAGCGCGACCAACCGGTCCGCCCCGAGGACCTGCTGCGCGAGGCCGACGACCGCGCCGAACGCGGTCGTGCCCATCAGGATCGTGACGAGCCGGTCGCGGTCGCGGGCGTCGAAAGGTGTGCGCCACAGGATGATCGGGATGATCAGGTAGAAGTAGGTGATCTTCAGTGCGGTGACGGCGGCCGGACCGGACATGAGCAGCGCCGACAGTGTTCCGATCGCCACCCACGCGACCGCGGCGGGCCACCACGGCATCGACGGCGGCATCGTCCGGTCGCGGTTCGGGGTGACGAACGTGGCGAGCAACGTCAGGACCAGCACACCCTCCTTCCAGCCGGTCAGGGACGGTCCACCGGGCAGGATCGTCAGCAGGCCGTGCAGCGGGGTCAGCGCAGCGACGAGCAACAGCCCGTTCTGCGGCCGCCGGTACAGCAGCGCGAACAGCACTGCCGCGGCGGGGATCCCGACGGCAAGCAGACCGATCACCGGAGGACCTCCGCGGTGTGTTCGGTGTCCACGGTGCGTTCGGTCTCCACGGAGATCCCGAATCGGCGCAGCACCGTCTCGGTGGTCACCGTCCGGATCCGCTCGCGCAGGTCGCGGTGGAGCGCGGGATGGTCGCCGAACCCGACGGCGTGGATCTCCGGATCACCGCCGCGACGCCGCAGCCGCCGCAGCCCTTCCTCGCCGCGCTGGCCGACGAACCACGCGTGGTCCTCGGCGGACAGGATCACGGTGGTCGGAACCCCCGCCTTGCGCAGCGCCTCGAGCAGCACCTCCGGGACCTGCGTGACGCCGAACCGGCCGAGCAGCCGCCACGCCGGATACGGCAGGTGCCGCTGCAGCAGTGCCTTGATCCGAGCCCGCGCCGACAGGTCGCCACCGGCTTGATCGCCCGCGGGCATCCCCGGAGCCAGTTGTTCGCGCAACGACCGCCGGCGATACACCGACCACAGGATGAGGTCGGTGAGGATCACCGCGCGCGGCCGCACCCGCAACGCGACGGCCGCGGAATACCAGGCGCCGGAACACAACCCGGTCATCACCAGATCGCGCGGGTCCGCGACCGCCGCGTCGGCGGCGTCGCGGGCATCCCGGTCCGAGCCGTCGGAGTACAGGGCCACCGGATTGTCGGGGTCGACGACGCCGGTGTTGCCGGTGCCGCGCCGGTCGTACCGCACCGAGGACACCCCGTCCGCTGCGAGCGAGCGCGCGATCTCGACCCACAGCCTGCCCGGTCCGACGCGGTGCTCGTACGCGGTCGCGTGGAACAGGAGGGTGGGATGCGTCGCCCCGTCTCCACCGGCAGCAGCGTGCGTGCGGATCGCGAAGAGTCCGTTCGGCCCAAATTCCTCGAGGGTTTCGACGACAGGCCGGCCGTCGGCGGTCGACGCGACCCGCGCCCGGTCGCGCACCTCCAACCGGACCTCGGTGCCGGTGGCGGGGGCACCCTCGGCGATCCAGTCCGCGATCTCACGGATGTGTCCGGTGGGCAGGGCGACATGGAAGCTGGCGGGGTTGGTGAACGCCTCGTGGTCGACGAGGGTGATCTCGTCACCGTCGAGGGCGTCGGCGAGCGTGCGCACGGCCGGAGTGTCGGCCACGGCGGTGCGCACCGCCAGCAGCGTGCGGACGCCGGATAGGCGCGCCGGGTCGATCGTCAGTGCGCCGAGCGCGGACACGGCAGCCGGGTCGAGAACCCCACCGAGGATCGACACCCGCGGATCGGACGGATCGTCCGCGCCGATGCTCAACGTGTACTGGGCGCGCTGCTCACGCAGGTAGTTGCGGCCGGACAGAATCGGGTCCCACAGCACCATCGAATCGATCGCCTCCGTCGCAGCTGCTGCGGCGGCGATCAGCGCCCCGGACCGCAACCCGGCGAGGCAGATCGACGAGACACCGGTGGCGCGGGCCAGCCCGACCGCTTCGACGACACTGCGCAGCCACCCGGCGACCGCGTCCGGGTCGTCCTGTGCACCCGCCGAGTCACCGGCTCCGGCGTAGTCGAACCGCACCGCGAGCAGACCCCGATCGGCGAGGGACTCGGCGAGGGCCTTGATCCCGCGGTAGGTGTCGACGTGTTCCTTCCCGAGCGGTGGGCACAACACCACCGCGGCACGTGCACGGCCCGAGTCCGGAACGTGGACGATCCCCAGCAGAGGCAGATCGTCCGGACCGAACCAGGTCGGGTATTGCACGCCCATGGTGATTCTCCAAGTCATCCGGGGGTGATTCTGGGGGTGAAATCTCCGTGTCCGACCGTGGCGTCGGGTCGAATTCCGTTGATCTCACGATGTATTCGATCGGGCTCGGGACGTCCGGCGTTACCGGATCGGGTCGTCGCGGCCTAAGGTATCCGGCCGTGGCCGCGTCGTCGGCCCCGGAGGGATTTGTCATGCCTGGAGTTCTGGTACACGAATGGATCGAGCGCGACGGCGGTTCGGAGAAGGTTCTGGACGAGTTCGTTCGCTGCTTCCCCGACGCGGACGTGCTGTGCCTGTGGGACAACGCCGGCCGATACCCGGGCCGCACCGTCGTCGAGAGCGGACTCGCGCGCACCCCGCTGCGACGCAGCAAGGCCCTGGCGCTGCCGGCCATGCCGTTCGTGTGGCGCGACCGTCCGGGCGACTACGACTTCGCCCTGGTCAGCTCGCACTGTTTCGCGCACCACGTCTCGTTCCGCACGCCGCCCGCCGAATTCCGCAAGTACGTCTACGTTCACACACCGGCGCGCTACCTGTGGACCCCCGAACTCGACGAACGCGGCACGTCACCCGCGGCGCGGCTGGCATCGCCGGTCCTGCGCGGGATCGATCGACGCCGCGCACGCGAGGGGGCGCGTTTCGCGGCGAACAGCGACTTCGTGCGTCGACGTATCGAGAAGGCGTGGGACGTGGACGCGCGGGTCGTGTTCCCGCCGGTGGACACGCGCCGGATCACCGCCGTCGCGGATTGGCGTACGGAACTGGACGACGACGAATCGGCGCTGGTGGCGAGCCTGCCGGACTCGTTCGTCCTCGGCGCGTCCCGGTTCGTTCCGTACAAGCGACTGGATTGGGTGATCCGGGCTGCGGAGCGGGCCGGGCTGCCCGCGGTGATCGCCGGCTCGGGGCCGGAGGAGGCGCGGCTGCGCGAGCTCGCCGAATCGGCGCGGGTTCCGGTGCGGGTGCTGCGCCGCCCGTCGGATGCGTTGCTGTACACCCTGTATCAACGGGCGCTCGTGTACGTCTTTCCGGCGATCGAGGATTTCGGGATCATGCCGGTCGAGGCCCGCGCGGCCGGCGCCCGTGTGATCGTGAACAGCCTCGGGGGTGCGTCGGAGTGGTTGACCGAAGGTGTCGACGGCTTGTGCTTCCGCGAGGACCGCTGGGAGGCGGTTGCCGACTGCATTCCGGAGATCGATCGGGTTCCGCGTCCGTCGGCCGGTTCGACCGCGGATCTCTCGTCGGAACGGTTCCGCGCCGAAATCGTTGCATGGGTCGGAAACTGACGACGGAACCCACCGAATCGCCAGTGACGTGGGTCACGATTGCCGGTGTTTTTGCACCTTGATTGCACACAGTTGGTGGGGTAGCTTCGTCACCATTGGTGATGGGGTGAGTCCGGGGGTGCGGATTTGTGCAGGTTCTCCTCTTCTGGTGGATCGCACGCACACCCGTGGACCTGGGGGATGGCGGCCGGGGTATCGGGAGCGTCCGGCTCGAGTGTTGACGCTCGAGCTCGGATGATCCCGGTACCGCTGGCACGCAAGGAATTTCGACACCACACCTAGTTCTCGCATGGTCGTCCTGTATCTCCGGCGACCCGCATCGCACGAGCTCGATTCACCGTCGCGTCGTAGTTCGACGTCCGCCCTCGCGTGCCGTCCTCGAATCGGCGGTCGAAAACGTGAGGTGTCAAGGGTGATTCGAGGGTGAATTTCACCCGGGCCTGCGGGGAGTGGATGGGCGTCCGGTGTGGGGACATGGGGTGAAAACCCGGGTGATCGGCAGCGAGAGCGTGTGATCTCCTGCACTGTACGGGTTTTCGTGCACTCCAGCGTGCAAGCATTCGTGCCGCGGTGGCTCGGAAGAGCGATCGCCCGTCACACCGAGGGGTGCGGCAACTGTTCTGTTCGATCGCGTCGGGGGCCTGAAGGGGAGTACGTGAGGGAATAGCCGAAGATGGACGTTACGAATGGCACCGGTCCCGGTGAGCTGACGGATCGGATCTCGATCCGATCGACCGCGGAGGCGTCGGACCCCGGCTGGCGAAGCAACCGGCGTCAGTGGAAGGTGGCCTACGCGAGATGGCTGCGACTGTCCGATGTCGGCGTCGTCATCGCGGCGGTCGCACTGGCGCAATGGATTCGATTCGGGAACCCGGACCTTCGGATGTCGTTCACGGCGTCCGAAGCGCTCGACGAGACCGCCCTGTCGGTTGCGCTCGCGGCGATCTGGCTTCTCACCCTGTCGTTCCGTCGAACCCGTGACCCCAACGTGACCGGGAGTGGCCTCGAGGAGTACCGCCTCGTCACCTATGCCACGATGCAGTTCTTCGGCGGTCTCGCAATCCTGGCGCTCCTCGTCGAACTCGACGTGGTACGTGCATATCTCGCGGTCGCCCTGCCCGTGGGCCTGTTCGGACTGCTGATCTCGCGTTGGTGGTGGCGGCAGCACCTCGAGCGGCTGCGCGAGCGCGGCCGGTTCCAGAGCTCGGTCCTGGTGGTCGGTTGCGAGCGCGCCGCGCAGGCCATGGTGGAGTCCTTCGATCGAGACGCCGACGCCGGCTATCGCGTCGTCGGTGTGTGCACTCCCGGCTACTCCGGAGAGCACGGCCAGACGGTCATCATCGGTGGCCGCGAGATCCCGCTGCTCGGCGACGAAACCGAGGTTCTCCGCGCGGTCAAGCTGACCGGTGCGGACACCGTCGCGGTCGCGGCGAGCGGCCAGTGGGGCAGCGCCGACCTCGGCGATCTCGCGTGGGAACTCGAGCCCTACGGCGTCGACCTTGCGGTCGCGCCGGCGGTGATGGACGTCGCCGCGCCTCGACTGGCGATCAAGCCTGTCGGCGGTCTTCCCCTGATGCACGTCGAGGAACCGCAGTTCCGTGGTTCCAATCGGGCTGCGAAGACGGTGTTCGACCTCGTATCCGCGACGATCGCGCTCCTCGTGTTCTCACCGGTCATGCTGGCCGTGGCGCTGGCGATCAAACTCGGCGACGGCGGTCCCGTCTTCTACCGCCAGCAGCGAGTGGGCCTGAACGGAGAGATGTTCGGGATGTGGAAGTTCCGTTCGATGGTGGTCGGCGCGGACCGTCTGCAGGACGAGATCCGCGCGGGCGCCGGCCAGGACGACGCGACCTTCTTCAAGTCCTCGGCCGATCCCAGGATCACCCGTGTCGGACGCTTCATCCGCCGTACCAGCCTCGACGAGCTGCCGCAGCTGTTCAACGTCCTCCAGCGCGAGATGAGCATGGTCGGTCCCCGCCCACTGACACCCGGCGAGGGCGGCGACGTGCCGGGCTTCGTCGAACGCCGGATGCTCGTCCGCCCCGGCATCACCGGGTTGTGGCAGGTCTCGGGACGATCCGACCTGTCCGAGGCCGACCGGATTCGCCTCGATCTGTTCTACGTGTCGAACTGGTCGATGGTGCAGGATCTGCTGATCGTGGCGAAGACCGTCAAGGCGGTCGTCGCCAGCGACGGCGCGTACTGATCGGTGTCGGAGAGCGGTCCCGGCCGACCGGGGGCCGACCGGGACCGCGTCCTTCGGTAGTCCGGCCCGGACCGGGACCTTCAGAAGCTCAGCCGGGGACGCGCGGCCGGAACGGGCAGCCCGGTCGTCTCCCAGATGCGAGCCGAGTCGTAGTGGTGGTCGTGCCCGGCCAGATCGATGTTGCGTTCGGACAGTCCGAGTTCGGGCGCGCGGGCGACGGCCTCGTCGAACGTCAGACTCGTCTCCGGTAGGGGAAACGCGCCACCGGCCGCGAGTTCGGCCGCGATCTCCCGTACCGTCCGCGGCTCGGGATACGCCGCGTGCAGCACGGTGCCGCCCGGCCGAAGCGGCGGTGCCTGCCGCGCGAGCGCCGCGAGCAGCCGGCCGAGGTCTCCGACGCCGATGAGCGAGAGCACCGACCGGCCCTCGTCGACCCACGCACCCAGACGGGCGAGGATGTACGCCAGGCCGGGAGCGAACCAGCGGTCGCCGGGTCCGTACACGAAACCGACCCGGACCACCGTCCCCCCGTAGTCGAGCACGGCCTTCTCGGCAGCGAACCGGCTGATGCTGAGGACGGATACCGGGTTCGGGTCCAGAGTGCCCTCGACGATCCCGCGGTGCGGTCCGGATCCGTACACGCCCACCGTGCTGACATAGATCAGCGGCACGCCGCGTTCTCGAGCTGCCGCGACCAGGTGTTCGGTGCCGATCCGGTTGACCGCGTCGGCCTGTTCCGGGTCGCCACCGGTGTACGAGACGGCATGCACCACCACATCCGCGCTGCTCAACGCGCCCGGCAGGCTCGCCGGATCGGTGAGATCCGCCGCGACGACACGCGGAGCCGACTCGGCAACCGCGTCCGGCCGCCGTGCCACTGCGGTAAAGTCTGCCCCCGCACTGGTCAGGGCCTCGAGCACTGCGCTTCCGATGAATCCGGTCGCGCCGAAGAGTACGATTCGCGGCGCAGGCGGTACCGATCCGGGGGAGACGGATCGGGCTATGGTGTTCTGTGACCGGTCGGAAGCGGGGTTGTCAGCAAATTCCGTCACTATTCATCTCACTTGTCGGTTAGGGGCAGAGCGAACGTGGTCAGGCAGGCTCGGGCGAAGGCAACCAGACAACAGATCCTGATGGGCGCGGCAAAGGCTTTCGAGCAGAAAGGCTTCGAAGGATCGACGCTGGGCACAATCGTCGAGATCGCCGGCACCACCAAGGGCGCCCTCTACTTCCACTTCAAGTCGAAAGAAGAGCTGGCGCAGGCCATCATCGGAGAACAGCACCGCATCTCCATCGCCTCCGTCGACGCGATCGCTGCAACCGGTAGTTCCGCCCTCGAGCAGATGGTCATGCTCAGCTACGAATTCGGCCATCAGATGGTGCACGACCCTATCGTGCGAGCCGGTATCCGGCTGACCCTGGAACTGAGTGTGGTCGCCGGACCCGCCGAACCGTATCTCGGCTGGATCAGAGCGTACGAGGGACTTTCCGAGCGCGCCCGCGCCGAAGGTGACCTCCTCGATACCATCGAGCCGGACGTTCTCGCACGTTTCGGAATCGGCGCGTTCACCGGAGTGCAGCTGGTCTCGAACGTCCTGACCGGGCGAGAGGACCTCGAGCAGCGGCTGGACGAGATGTGGTCGCTGATGTTGCCGGGACTCATGCCGGCCGACCGGCACTGGAAGATCGCGACGATCCGCAGCGCACGGTGGTCCGCAGTCGCGTCGTGACGCCGATCGTGTCGTCACAGGAAACCGTCCGATAGGAGGCGGACCCGGCCGCTGGCGATGTGCTGCCCCCACTGCTCGACCGAAATGCCAACTGTGCAAGGGGCATCCGGGTCGGGCTCGGCGGACACCGTGGCATTCGCGTCGTTCTCGGCGAATCTGTGGTACGTGACCTCGACGGACTCGATGTCCGCGTGCGGCATGGCGAGTGCCGCGCGAGCCCCCTGCCGGAAAGCTTCGAGAACGAGCATGCCGGGAACGTGATCGCTCGGGTGGTCGAACAGGACCGGATGCTCGTCGTCCACCCGCAATGTCCACCGGTTCGGGCCGTGCTCCGTTCCGAGGACCACGTCCTCCGAACGGAACTGACCGACCATCTTGCCTGCCATCGGTTCGGGGCAGACCGGCGTGCCGATGATTCGGGGACCCGAACCGCCCCAACGAAGTTGGGCGTACGCAGCGGGAGTGAATACACTCGCGGTGCCGAAACCGCGCCCGATCTCGGTGTCGCCGATGCGGCAGACGTAGACGACCGAGAAGCGCGCGAGCATGTTGCCCCGGTAGAAATGGTCGCCGACCTGTGCCTCGATCGTCACCTCGGCCGGCCGGTCGTCGATCGCCAGGGCGTGCGGTGTGGCGTCCACACGCAGGGTGTGCATCACGAACGGGTGGCCCAGGGGTACTCGATACCTGGTGTGCGCCAAGTAGATCGTCGCCTGGCGCAGCGTCTCGACCATCAGCATCGTGTCGTAGCGGCCGTTGTGTGATCGATAGAAGCTGTGCGATCGTGGCCATTGCGCACCGAGGGTGAAGTGATCGACCGTGTCCGTGGCCACGCAGTCGGTGAGGAAGACTTCCGCGACTGCCCGGCGATGCACGAAGCGGCGCGGCACTGTCGACTCGAAGCTCAGAACAGGACGTGCCTCGCCCCCATGCGTACCCCCGGCCATCGTGTGGGCCTCCTTGCCTGTCCGTGTGAACGAATCTTCGAAGCCGCTCGGCGGCGACTATAGAACAGCCCGCCGAACAGGGGCGTTACGGCTCGCCGACCCCCGTGGTGTCCGAAAAGCCCGAAAGATGACGAAAAAAGTCACGCGATAGTAAAAAACCGTTTGACCGGTTTCGTGCTACGGTAGTTTCCAGTCGGGGACCGGGTGGCGGGACCTCTCGACCGGATCGATCAACGAGCCGGTCGAGTCGCTCTCGCCGCTCGCGGACTGCGCCGACCGGGCTTGCGAGGGGTAATCCCGGTCGGCGCAGACTGCGGTGCGTCGAACGGGCCCTGGCGACAACGAAAGTGGATGTAACGGAGGTCGAAGTGGCATCTGGTCGAATGAGAACCGCGGTGGTCTCCGCGGTCGTCCTCGCTGCTGCTACCGCGGCGGCGGCTCCCGCTCATGCGGCCGAGGAGTCTCCTCGGGTGCCGCCCACCGGGTCGAGTGTCATTGGGCCCCAGGAGATCTTCGACTGGATGGTTGCATTCGTGCTGAGTGCGCTCGGCGTCGTGTGAGCACGGCGGTACCGGAAGACGGGTAAGCCCCGCCGGCAAAGGGGAGGAGCCTGGCGGGGCTGTGCCGTAACTCCATGGTGTCGGGGAGGACATACGGAGACGCACCCGTTGCCTTGCGGCGACGCCCGATGGCTCAGCGGACTCCGACCGAAGGTGTCCGTCGGTCTCGCGAACAGGTCCGTGGAACGTGCTGCGGGCCTGCTTCCGCGCACGTGGAAGATCGGACCCTCGGGTCCGGATGCACACCATCGATCGGAAGTATTGTCGTGCAACCGAACCCGGTCGGGTTGCCCGACGCCGAGTCGACGGACGCCCGCCGGTATCCGCCCGAATCCCAGGGCGTGCTGCCTCCCACGGTGGATGACGGCGTCGAGGGCCTGTTCGTCGCATCCGACGGAATGTCCGAGCCCGAGGGGGGTGCTCTTGGACCGTCGACCCCCGTATCGATGAGATTCGGTGCACACCAGTCCTTTTCGAGCAGATGTTCCTTTTCCCTCTCTTCCGGTCTGCTCTCGAGCGCGGGGTCGTCGACGAAATGGGACACCCCACCGTCCTTGTCGCGAGCGGTGACGACGACGAACCGCTGGAGCGAGCGACGAATGCCCGATTCCCGGCGTGCGACGCCGAACGCGAAGTGCACGTTCTGCCGAGTCCGGCACGAGATCTCTTCACAGCCGATTCCGAGCAGCGCGAGTCGGCCGCGGTCGTCGCGGGGTGGGATCGCCACGCGCCCGATGGTGTGGTGGATCATCCACTGCCGTTCGCACATTCGAATCCGACGCTCCTCGCCGCACCGCGGTACAAGCGTCGACGCGTCTGTTCGTGTCGATCCCGTCCGGTGCGTCGGTCGGTGAGATCTATCAGGGCAGCCGGGTTTCGTAGGAAAGCTTCGCTTCGTGCGCCAAGTTGCTCAGGCACCACCGTGGCTGGACGGACACGTCCCCGGAACGTGCCCGCATCCGGTGAACGCCCTGTCCGACGAATTCGTCACGATGACCCCGTCGAAGGAACCCGGCGCCTACGAATACCGGTACTTCTACGAGTCCGACGATTCCGGAAGGGCGACGACGGCGGCCGCAACGGGCGCAGCAGTCCCGCGCGTCGAGCCGGTTCCCCGCCTACACGGTGTGCAGGCGCGGATGCGGCCGCTGAACGGAAGCTCGGTCGTGGATCCGGGCCGGCGGGGGTAAGCAGGAGATCCGCGATCTCGGTTCCGACCGTGGCGAAGGTCTCTTCGTCGCAGCCGATCGGATCGGTGATGTCGTCGAGCCCGGGTGCAGTCGCATGCACCCGGGTCGTCGACAGTTCTGCGACGGTCGAGGCACCACTGGCCTGCTGCAGCGGGGCGGCCGCCTGCAGTGTGAACGTGACGCGCATCATCTGCGGGGCCGCGGTGATCACCGGCTGCGGGTCGCCGCCGAGCTGCTGCAGCACCGGCGCGGCCGTCGATTCCATACCGTGACCGACCAGGGCGCGGTGCCGGCGCTGTGCGCGGTGAGGCCGGGTCGCCCGCCCTCGGCTGCGAACGAGGTGGTCAGCAGCTCGGCCGTGGGCGATCGACAGATGTTTCCCGTGCATACGAAGAGGACCCGCATCCTCTGTTCCTGTGCACCGCCCGGCCGGCCGCGCCGGAGCCGTACCACAGCGGTGGAAAACGGGTCCCTTCAATTCCCCGTATGCCGTATCGAGACCGTTGGGTAACATCGGGGCGTCTTGGGGCGCCGGGGGTGAGCACTGGAGCGGCGCCGGAATTGCAGAAGGCGGCTGATGAGTTCGGTACTCGGGGTGACCGTTGGGGAGAGCGCCGTCCGGATCGTGCGTCCGATCGACCGGACCACGCCCTCGGCGGGATTTCAGTTCCAGGTGGTGGACACAGGTCGCGACGACCCCGCTCGTCTCGCCGCACAGACCTTGGGCGTGCTGTTCCAGACGGGCGTGGCAGGGGAGCCGATCGACGCGCTCGGTGTGGTGTACCGAGACGCGGCGCAGGCCGACCGGATCCGCAAGGCCATGGCGGAACAGGGTCTCGAGCGGTTCGACCTGGTCTCCGAGTCCGAGGCGGCGCTGGCGTATCTGCGTGCCAGCGGTGAGCTCTGCACCGACACGGCGGTGTTCTACGACCTGGGTGATTCCGGCCTCACCGTGACCGTCGTCGACCTTCCGTCCGGGGAGGTCCTCGCGGGACGCACCGACACCGTCGGGGGACGGGTGTTCGACGCTGCGATCCGTGAACACCAGCTCGGCACGAACGGCGTGTGGCTGCCCGACGATCCGGCGACCGTCACCGAGTTCGACGCGCAGTGCCGCGAGGCGAAGGAACAGCTGTCCGCGAGCGACGCGGTCGCGGTGCCGGGCGCTGCCGGGCTCATTCTCATGTCGCGGGACACGTTCGACCCGCTGATCGCGCAGTGCGTCGAATCGTCCGCGCGGTTCGTCCGCGACATCGTCGAGCGCGCCGGCCGGGATCCGGAGGCGATCGTGCTGCTCGGTGGCGGCGCGCACATCCCGCTCGTCCAGGAGGTTCTGCGGTCCTGGCTGAGGTTGCCGCTGGTGGTGCCGCACGAGCCGGAGCTGGTTCTGGCGAAGGGCGGCGCTCTCCTGGCCGGTCGGCCGAAGGACTCGATACCGGGCATGACCACGCGCATCGTCCCGCCGCCGGGGGCGACCGAGCGCATTACGCGCCCGGCCGGGACGCCGGTCGGTGTCAGCGGATTCGCAGCCACGGACCAGCGCACCGATCGGATCGCCCGTCCGAAGGAGAATCCCGCGAATGCCGCGGACGCGGACGAGTCGCGGTCCTGGCGGGGGATGCTCACGGCCCGCGGGCCCCGGGTGAGCGGCAAGCAGATCAGCGGCGCGGGCCTCGCGGGAACCGCTCTGATGGTGGTGGCCCTGATCGGTGTCGCGCTCGGAGCCGGCAACACCGTCTTCGGTTCGGAGCCGGTCGACGAGTCCGCTCCCGCGGAAACGGTGGTGACGACGCCGCCGTCGTCGAAGCCGTCACCGAGGCCCGCGGTGGCGCCGGCACCGGTCACCACGACCACCGAAGAACCGGAACCCGAGCCGACCACGCAGCGGCAGGTGCCGGTCGCCCCCGAGACGCCGCCGCCCCCGCCGATGATCCCGGGGCTGAACATCCCGGTCCCGGTCCTGCCGACGGTGGAGCTGCCGCGGATCGAGCTGCCCAGGCTCGAGCTGCCCGCGCGGTGACGTCCGAGCGGTGATCAGCGGGCGTGCCGCCCCCGGGCCCGTTCGACGACGGGTGCGGGCCCGCCACCCGATCCGACGGGCCGGGCGAGCAGCGCCGCGATAGCGGTGGTCAGCGGCACCGACAGGGTCAGGGCGATGCCGCCCACGCAGGCCCGCACGATTTCGATCGCGACGGCGTCGCCGGTGAGGACGTCGGAGATCGATCGTCCGGCGATGCTGAAGAACAGCAGCAGTGGTAGCGCACCGCCGGCGTACGCGAGCACCAGCGTGTAGACGGTGCTCGCGATGTGGTCGCGACCGACCCGCATCGCGGAGGTGAACACCTCGCGGCGGCTCGCGGACGGGTCGATCGCCGCGAGTTCGAACGCCGACGACGCCTGCGTGATCGTGACGTCGTTGAGGACACCGAGCGATCCGATGATGAATCCGGCGAGCAACAGACCCGTGATGCTCACGTGCTCGAGGTACAACTGCACGTCGGTGTTCTGTTCCTCCGACAGACCCGTCAGATTGGTCAGGCGGATCGCCAGATAGGACAGCAGCGCCGCGAGGGCCATCGACGCCAGGGTGCCCAGCAGCGCCGAACTCGTACGCAGGTTCACTCCGTGCGCGAGGTACAACACGGCGTAGAGAATGAGTGACCCGCCGACGAGCGCGACCGGCACGGCCGGTTTCCCGTCGAGTAGTGCCGGCAGCATGAAACCGACGAGCACCCCGAACGCAACGAGCAGGCCGATCAGAGCCCTCAGTCCCCGCCACCGTGCGACCACCACGATCACCACGGCGAACGCGACGATGATCAGCGTGAGGGGCAGACCGCGGGCGTAGTCGTAGAAGGAGTACTGGGTCGCGCCCGACGGATCGGTCTGGCGGACCAGCCGGATCTTCTCCCCGGCGTGCAACTCCGGTTGTCCCGGCCCCGGGGCGATCTCGAGCAGGGTTCGGGTGCCCTCGTTGGGACCCGATTCGATGGCGATGACGCTGCGGGAACATTCGTAGGCGTCGGTCGCGGGAGGCACCGGGTCGCCGGTGAACACACGGCCGGAGGAGGTGCTGCCGCACGAGCCCGTGTCCTGGATGACGACGGTGCCCGCCTCGGTGACGACGGCGTCACCGCCCGAGGTCTGGAAAGGCGCGGGGATGTCGATGGACCTGCTGCTGGGCCACAGTGCAGCAGTACCGAGCAGAACGGCGAGGCCGATGGCTGTCAGCAGTCCGACGACCACGCGGGCCGCGGTGGGGCCGAGCGGGACCGGGCCGTCGTGGCTGTGCCCGTGCCCGTGTCCGTGTCCGTGACTCACCGGGACAGGCTAGCCACCCTATTCGTGATGACCGGATGGGGGCGCGGCCGCGCAGGTCTCGTTTGTGCACCCCGCACAAGTGGATGCATCAAGATCGTGCCTCGGGCACGAAAAAATCGGCCCGGAAAGAGCCTTCTGTGTGGATTACCCAGAAAATCTGTGGTTCAATCGTGATCGCGAGTGAGTTTCCCGCCGAGATTCACGGGCCGTGGCGACTGAGCGTTCGATGCGCTCGGGGCCGGAAGAGAATGAGTTGGGCTGGTGGTGGCGGGGAGCAGGGGGGTGTCCCCGCCACCTTCACCTGACCTCGCACAGGGGGGATGGCGTCGGTCAGGGAGCCCGGCACGGTCGCGCCGTGCCATGGACAAACTTACTTCCTATGTCCGTGTTCGGGAAAGTCTTCTGAGGTGTGTCCCGCCTCACCACTTGGTCCGATTGTCCGATTCGGGACCTATTAGGGACCTTCTACCTGCGGAAATGCACTGGTGGGGACTCCAGATATACATTCCACAACAATCGGCGTGTCGTGCGTCTCGGGCGTGTCACGGCGGGCTTCGGTGTCCGAAAAATTCGGATCGAAACCCACCGCGGCGCCGGGTGCGGCCCGGCCCGACGCGCGGACCGAGCCCGTGGCCTGCGAGAACGCTGCCCTGCGAGAACGCTGCCCTGCGTGAACGCTACTGCTTGTAGCTCGACAGGAAGTTGCCGAACCGCTCGATTGCGACGGCGAGGTCGCGGGCCCACGGCAACGTGACGATCCGCAGGTGGTCGTGGTTCGGCCAGTTGAAGCCGGTGCCCTGGACCATGAGGATCTTCTCCTGCAGCAGCAGGTCCTGCACGAGCTTCTCGTCGTCGTGGATCTCGTACACGTCCGGATCCAGCCGCGGGAAGGCGTACAGGGCGCCGCGCGGCTTCACGCAGCTGACGCCCGGAATCGCGTTGAGCCGTTCCCACGCGACATCGCGCTGTTCGAGCAGCCTGCCACCGGGCAGGATCAGGTCCTCGATGCTCTGGTAGCCGCCGAGCGCGACCTGGATCGCATGCTGCGCCGGGACGTTCGGGCACAGGCGCGTCGAGGCGAGGAGATCGACGCCCTCGAGGAAGCCGGCAGCGTGTTCCTTCGGGCCCGTGATGGTCATCCAGCCGGAGCGGTAGCCGGCCACCCGGTACGCCTTCGACAGGCCGTTGTAGGTCAGGCAGAGCAGGTCGGGTGCCAGCGTCGCGAGCGAGATGTGCTTCGCGTCGTCGTAGAGGATCTTGTCGTAGATCTCGTCGGCGAGCAGCAGCAACTGATGCTTGCGGGCCAGCTCGACCAGCTGCGTCAGGACCTCGAGGGAGTACACCGCGCCCGTGGGATTGTTCGGGTTGATGACCAGCAGGGCCTTGGTGCGATCTGTGATCTTGGACTCGATATCGGCGATATCCGGATTCCAGTCGTTGGACTCGTCGCACAGATAGTGCACGGGAGTGCCACCGGCGAGGGAGGTCATCGCAGTCCACAGCGGATAGTCCGGCGCGGGAATGAGGACCTCGTCGCCGTCGTCCAGCAGTGCCTGCATCGTGATGGTGATGAGCTCGGAGACGCCGTTGCCCAGGTAGACGTCGTTGATGTCGAGCTTGGGGAAGCCCGGCACCAGCTCGTAGCGTGTGACGATCGCGCGGCGCGCCGACGCGATGCCCTTGGACTCCGAGTAGCCCTGGGCGTGGGGGAGAGCGGCGATCATGTCCTGCACGATCGTCTCGGGCGCCTCGAAGCCGAACGGGGCGGGATTGCCGATGTTCAGCTTCAGGATGCGGTGACCTTCCGCTTCCAGTCGCGCGGCATGGGCGTGCACCGGCCCGCGGATCTCGTACAGCACGTTCTGCAGCTTCGAGGACTGCTCGAGCGGGCGGGTGATGCGGTGGTGAAGGTGGCCTTGCTCTCCGATAGTCACGGCGTCCATGGTGCCACCGGCGCGCAACTCCATTTCAACCGGATTTTCCGAAACCTCCGACGCGTCCGCCGCGACGATCGTCACAATCAGTGCGATGATGGCCACTTGACCGCGACGTCGGGGTGACGTCCGGATGTGGATGTAGAGGGAGTCAGCGGAAATGGCGCAGGGAACTGTGAAGTGGTTCAACGCGGAGAAGGGGTTCGGGTTCATCGAACAGGACGGTGGGGGGCCGGACGTCTTCGTCCACTACTCCGAGATCCAGGGCACCGGGTTCAAGACCCTCGATGAGGGTGCCCGCGTCGAGTTCGAGATCGGTCAGGGTCAGAAGGGCCCGCAGGCGCAGGGCGTCCGCGCCATCTGATTTCGCGTCCCCCGTTCACAACGGTGGTGCCCAGGGGTTGTGACCTGGCACCACCGTTGTGCTGTTTGTGGGCTCCATCACGGACCACATGAGGGCTCAACCTCCGTGCATTACTCTTCGAGGCGATGGGGCTGTGTTCGGGGGCGAGGACAGCCGGCGCGTAGCAATGCGGCTGGAAGTATGTGGTGGAATTGGGTGGGTCCGGGGGGTCGGCTGTGCCGATGGACGACGAGATCGGTTCGCGATGGAGGGACCCGAAACGCCATCTCTGGCTGTTCGGACTGGCCGTTCCGCTGAGCCCGTTCATGGCATGGATTCTCGTGCGCTTCCTGCACCTCGGTGTCTTCTGGGCTGCCGGGGCGATCGTCATCGCCGTGATCGCGCCGCTCGTCGATCGGTTCGTCGACCAGGACCGGACCAATCCGCCTGAGGCGGTCATGAAGTCCCTCGAGCGCGACAAGTACTACCGCTGGTGCACGTATCTGTACGTGCCGCTGCAGTACGCGGGACTGGTGTTCGGCTGCTGGACCTGGGTGAACTGCCCGATGGGCCCGTTCGAGAAGTTCGCGATGGCCGCCACGCTCGGCGTTGTCGGCGGGGTGGGTATCAACGCGGCCCACGAGCTCGGACACAAACGGACGAAGCTCGAACGGCGCCTTGCAAAGGTCGCGCTCGCCCAGCCCTTCTACGGGCACTTCTACGTCGAGCACAATCACGGTCACCACCTGCGGGTGGCGACGCCCGAGGACCCTGCGACCGCTCGTTTCGGCGAGAGCTACTGGCGCTTCCTGCCGCGGACCGTGATCGGCAGCCTGCGCTCGGCCTGGGGCTACGAGAGCGCGCGGCTGCGTCGCCGCGGGCGGTCGCCGTGGAATCCGATTCGCAACAACATCCTCAACGCCTGGGCGATGAGCGTCGCGCTGTACGCGGCCCTCCTCGCGGCCTTCGGTTGGCGGATCGCACCGTGGCTCGTCGTGCAAGCGGTGATGGCCGTGATGTTCCTCGAGGCCGTGAACTATCTCGAGCACTACGGTCTGCTACGGGAGAAGCGGCCCGACGGCCGCTACGTGCGGGTGGCCGCGCCCCACAGCTGGAACAGCGACCACGTGTGCAGCAACCTGTTCCTCTACAACCTGCAGCGGCACAGCGACCACCATGCGAACCCGATGCGCCGCTATCAGACGTTGCGCAGCATGCCGGAGGCACCGCAGCTGCCCGCCGGGTACGCGGTGCTCGTCCTCGTCTCGCTCGTGCCACCCCTGTGGCGCCGCGTCATGGATCGTCGCGTGCTCGAGCACTACGGCTACGACCCGACGCGAATCAACATCGACCCGCGCAAAGAAGCCAAAATCCTTGCGCGTTACCCCTCCGTTACGTAATCCTGGTCACACGGACGCGTGTGCGTCCGTCCGTGTCGGGGCGGGTTGCGGGGGGTAGTTGAACGTGAAAGCTCTTCGGAAGGGCGGTGCCGGTAGCGCGGTGCGTCGGCCGGTGTGGCTTTCCGGAGTGGTGCTCGCCGGTGTGGTGCTCGCCGCGCTCGTCCATGCTCCCGCCGGGGCTGCGCCGGGATCCGCGGTGGAACCGGGTGACGGGCTCGCGGTCGTCGAGCGGATCGAGCAGGTCGGGGACCGGCGCTGGGACGTGTTCGTGCACTCCCCGGCCATGGACCGCACCATCACCCTCAACGTGATCCGTCCCGCCGACCCGAGCGTGCCGCGGCCGACGCTGTACCTGTTCAACGGGGCCGGTGGCGGCGAGGACGCGATGACCTGGCTCAACCAGACCGACATCCTCGAGTTCACCGCGGACAAGAACGTCAACGTCGTCATTCCCGCCGAGGGCATGATCAGCTACTACACCGACTGGTTGCGCGACGATCCCGCATCCGGCACGAACAAGTGGGGCACCTTCCTCACGCAGGAGTTGCCTCCCGTGCTGGACCGCACGCTCGGAGCCTCGGGCGTCAACGCGATCGCGGGCCTGTCCATGGCCGCCACGTCCGTGCTCGATCTGGCGATCCAGGCGCCGGGGCTGTATCGGGCGGTCGCGTCGTACAGCGGATGCGCGCAGACCAGCGACCCTCTCGGCCAGGCATACGTCCGGTCCGTCGTCGAGGTGGCCGGCGCAAAGGACGCCACGGACATGTGGGGACCCTACGACGGCCCGGGGTGGGAGGCGCACGACCCCTACCTCAACGCGGAGAAGCTCCGGGGGCTGTCTCTGTACATTTCCAACGGCAGCGGGCTCCCCGGTCCCCACGACAGTCCGTTCCTGCCACGCTCCCCGCAGGCGCCGATGCTGATCGAGCAGATCGTGTGGGGAGGCCTCCTCGAGGCGGCCACCAATGTGTGCACGCACCGGCTCGCCGACCGCCTGCAGGAATTGGACATCCACGCGACGGTCCGGTTCCGTGAGGTCGGGACGCACTCGTGGGGTTACTGGCAGGACGAGTTGCACGAGTCGTGGCCGCAGCTGGCGGCGGCAATGGGTGCCGACGAGTAGCAGATCGACATCTGGATTCGCTCGCATACTCCTCGACGCGATGGGGCCGTGCATTTGTGCCCGAGCGCGGGCCCTGTCGGCTCCCCGGACGTCGGTTCCGTTATGCACCACGGAATTACATCACTTCGAATTGCTGACGCGCTGCTGGCGGAATGAAATTCGACCGTTCGAACGACGCGGTAGGTGCTCGTTACGTGAAATAACGGGAAAAGCTGTGCTGCTGCCTGCGCCCAGGGGAATCCGTGCGGCTTTTGTGTAACGGAACACACTTTGGCGTGTTAAGTAACGGATTTCAACTTGATAACGATCCGGATTCTGTAAGCTCCGTGAGTTCAAGAATTCGAGTGCCAGGAGGGTTCGTGGCACTGCCCACGCACGCATCCGCAGAAGACGCGATCGCCGTATCCCACCGGGGTGCCGTCGCGCGTCGACTGTGGGTGGCGACGTACGTGAAGCGACTGGTCATCACCGACACGTTGATCGTGGCGGCGGCGGTCCTGGCGGCGCAGTGGGTCCGATTCGGGACTTTCGATGTGCAGGTCCAGTCCAAGGCCGTCAGTTTCGTCGGCTACGGCCTCGTGACCGTTGTTCTGGTTGCCCTGTGGCTGTCCGTCCTCGCGATCTTCCGCACCCGATCTCCTCGCGTGGTGGGAAGCGGGGACGAGGAGTATCGCCGGATCATCTCGTCGACGTTCTGGATGTTCGGCGTCATCGCGATCGTGGCGCTGCTCGCGGGGCTCGACCTGGCCCGCCTCTATCTCGCAATCGCCCTCCCGACGGGATTGGGTGGCCTGCTACTCGGCCGTTGGCTCTGGCGCAGGCGAGTGACGCGCTGGCGCGAACGCGGTCAGTTGCAGACCGCGGTGCTGGTGGTCGGTGGCGAGCGGTCCATCCGTGACCTGATCGAATCCTTCTCGAGGGGGACCGCCGACGGGTACCACGTGGTGGGGGCTTGTATCCCCGGCCCGGACGGCCGTAGAGGCGGAACGATCCATTTGGCCGGCACCGAGGTCCCCGTGCTCGGCAGCGAAAGCGACGTCGTCCCCGCGCTGGAGCAGACCGGCGCCGACACCGTCGTGATCACCGATACCGAGAGGGTGGGTCATCGCGGTATTCGGGATCTGCTGTGGGAATTGGAGGATTCCGAGATCGACCTCGTGGTCGCTCCGGGAATCATCGATGTTTCCGGGCCTCGCCTCGAAATGCGCCCCGTGGCCGGTCTCCCGCTCATCCACGTGGAGAAACCCCAATATCACGGTGCCAAGAGCTTCGCGAAAACTGCATTCGATGTGGTGTTTTCCGCTCTCGTGTTGCTCATCGCGAGTCCGCTGATGATTGCGGTGGCGATCGCGATCAAACTCACCAGCAAAGGCCCGGTCTTCTACAAATCCGTACGTATCGGACTCGACGGGCAACCGTTCATGATGTTGAAATTCCGGTCCATGGTGGTCGGTGCCGACCAAAAGGTAGCGACGCTGATGGACAGGAACGAAGGCGCCGGGGTCCTGTTCAAGCTGCGAGACGATCCACGTGTCACGCCCGTGGGCCGGATGTTGCGCCGGTACAGCATCGACGAACTGCCACAGTTCATCAACGTGCTGCGCAGGGAGATGAGCGTGGTCGGCCCGCGTCCGCCGTTGCGGCGCGAGGTGGCGGAATACGACGGAACGGTGCGTCGCCGGTTGCTCGTCAAGCCCGGGATGACCGGGCTGTGGCAGGTGAGCGGACGGTCGGACCTGTCGTGGGAGGAGTCGGTGCGACTCGACCTGTCCTATGTGGAGAACTGGTCGATGGTCGGGGACCTGCTCATCGTCGTCAAGACCCTCCGAGCGGTTGCCGCCGGGGCGGGCGCGTACTGATCCCCGATGCACACTTCCCTGATCGACGCTGTCGTCTTCGCCTGCTACGAACCTGCCACGGAACTCCTCGATCGAGTCGTCACGGTGGCGCGTCTCGTGGACCGGGTCTACGTCGTGGACGACGGGAGCCGCACCCTCGATCCGTTGTTCTACCGGTGCTTGGATGCGTGCCCGAACGTCACGGTGATGATGAAGCCGGAGAATCGCGGAATCGCGCACAGCCTGAACCTGGGATTCTCTGCGGCTCTGGTGGCGGGCGCGCGGTTCGTGATGACGCTCGATCAGGACACCGTGGTCGACGAGGCCCTGTTCGATGCCATGAACTCTGCGGTCGACGAGCTGGAGAGGACACGGCCGCATGCCTGGGGTGCCGTCGGACCCGGGGTGATCAGTGACATGCGGTACCACCGTGACTTCTCCGAGGGACTGCGGCCGACACCCGAGATCATCCAGTCCGCAGCGGTCTTCAACTCCGAGGGGTTGCGTTCGGCCGGACTGACGGACGAAACGCTCGTCATCGATTCGGTCGACACGGATCTGTGCCTGCGACTGAGGGTCCACGGGTATCAGGTGTTCGCGGACGATCGAGTGCAGATTGCGCATCCGATCGGCAGCGGAGGATCCGTCCGGATCCTCGGCCGCCGGGTCTCGGTGACCCACCACAGCCCACTGCGGCGGTACTACATCACCCGGAACCGCCTGGAGATGTTCCGGCGGTACGGCCGACGGGAACGACGATGGTTCCTCGTCACGCTGCGTCGACTCACGATCGCGACCATCCTGGCGTTGACGATCGAAGATGCCCGCGGAGCGAAGTTCCGTGCGGTTGTCGCCGGTGTGCGCGACTTCCTTCTCGGCCACAGCGGTCCGGCTCCGAGCCCCTTCCGCTCGTCGATCGGTGCGGAGGTCGTCGACGGCATTGCAGTGGTGCTGGTGACCCACAACGGGATGCGGTTCCTCGCGGAGCAGATCGCCTCGATTGCAGGTCAGTCGACGAAACCGGATGCGATCTACCTCGTGGACGATCGCTCGTCCGACGGATCGAGCGAATTCGTGGTCGACTACTTCGCCACCCACGGACCGATCCCGGTGACGGTCGTCCGCGCTCCTGAGATCCGCACGAGCGACCTGTTCACTCGGATCGCCGCGAACTTCGAGGCAGGCTTGCGGGCCGCCGCGTCGAAATACCGATACATCGCGCTGTCCGATCAGGACGACGTCTGGGAAGCCGACCGATTGGCAATGCAGCGCGACCGTCTGTCGTCGGGCCGCGCTCTCGTCACGGTCGGTGACGGGATGCTGATCGATCAGGACGGCGTGCCCACCGGAGCGAAGCTGCGTGATCGTTTCCCGGTGCCGGCCGCGTGGCACGAGGCGACATCTGCCGAACGGATGCGACTGCTGCTGCGGCACCCGATGGCAACCGGGGCCGCGATGATGATCGACTCGCGCCTCGTGCAGTATGCGGCGCCCGTGCCGGCCGGATGGCTGCACGATCGGTGGCTCTCTCTCGTCGGCGCAGCGGTCGATTCGATCGACGTTGACGCCCGTGTGGTTGTGCGATACCGGATTTCGCCCTCGCAGGTCGTGGGGACGCGGGGACAGGTCGACAAGTCCGGTTGGGAGCATCTGGCCGACGGAGGGTCGCGACCCTTGCTTGCCGCCCGCAAGATCGGCCACTTGTCGGGCCGGTTGCGCGCCCTCGCCAGCGGTGAGCAGATCCGCGCCGAACTGTCGGTCCAGCGGGTGCTGCGCAGCTATCTCGGGAACCGCGGACGGGAGGCAGCATGACCACCACGTCATTCGGGGGAGCGGCCGCTCCGATAGAGTCGGACGACGCGCAGGGTGGTGGGGGCCATGCCCAGTGGGACGTTCAGGTCCTGGTCGCGGCAGTAAACACCGATGCAGGAGGCGCTTGCCGTTGTCGATAGTCAGTGAATTGGTCGACTCACGCGAGTTGGTGCTCAACCTCGTCCGCCGCGAGGTGAAGGGCAAGTACAAGGCGACGGCGCTCGGTCAGCTGTGGTCGTTGGCGAATCCGCTGACGGCGATGGTCATCTACACGGTGGTGTTCGCCTTCATCATCCGCATCCAGCCGGAACCCGGCGATCCGAGTGGCGTCGACGTCTTCGCCGTGTGGCTGTTGTGCGCGCTGCTTCCGTGGACGTTCTTCACCAATGTCGCCAACGGCGGGATGATCGCGTTCGTCGGCAACGAGAACCTGGTCAAGAAGGTCTACTTCCCCCGCATCGCGCTCGTCGTATCGAACTCGATCGCATGGCTCTATACGTGGGCGATCGAAATGCTGGTACTGCTGGTCGTTCTGCTCGTCATCGGTGCGAATCCGTTGCCGTGGATTCCGCTCGTTCTCGTCGCCATGGTGTTCATGTGGTTGTTCACCACCGGGATTTCGATGATGCTCTCGATCGCGAACGTCTACTTCCGCGACACGCACCACATCATGACGGTCGTCCTGCAGCTGATGTTCTACCTGACGCCGATCGTCTACCCCGTTTCACTCGTCACCGAGCAGTCCGACCGGATCGGTCCGCTCTTCGGGTCGGTCACCGTACTGGACCTGTATCAGCTCAATCCGATCGGGCACTTCGTCGAGGTGTTCCGCAACTTGCTCTACGACAACCGGTGGCCCGACCTGTCCACCAGCATGGCGTGTGTGGCCTGGGGGGTAGGCACTTTCGCGGTGGGGTACTGGGTCTTCAAGCGGCACGAAAAGGGATTGGCGGAGGCGCTGTGAGCACGCCGGCGGTAGTGGTCGACGACGTTTCCAAGAAGTTCAGGATCTATCACGAGCGCAACCAGTCGCTCAAGAGTGCGGTTATGCGGCGGCGGTTGTCCGTGCACGAAGACTTCTGGGCGTTGAAGAACGTATCCCTCGAGGTCCCGGCGTCCTCCACATTCGCGTTGGTGGGGGACAACGGTTCCGGCAAATCGACGCTGCTCAAGTGTCTCGCCAAGATCCTGCATCCGAACTCCGGCAAGATCACCACGCACGGCCGGATGGCAGCCCTGCTGGAGGTTGGATCGGGGTTCCATCCGGAGCTTTCCGGACGAGAGAACATCTATCTCAACGCCTCGATTCTCGGTATGACCCGCAAGGAAGTCGAGCGCAAGTTCGACGAGATCGTTGCGTTCTCAGGCGTCGAGGAGTTCATCGACCAGCCCGTCAAGAACTACTCCTCCGGCATGTATGTGCGCCTCGGCTTCTCCGTCGCCATCAACGTCGACCCGGAGGTGCTCCTCGTCGACGAAGTGCTCGCCGTGGGTGACGCAGCGTTCCAGGAGAAGTGTGCGGAGAAGTTCGCGCAGTTCCGTCGCGAGGGTCGGACCGTAGTCGTCGTGTCCCATTCGCTCGGTCAGCTGCGGAACATGTCGGATCACGCTGCGTGGCTCGAACACGGGCAGCTCAAGGAAGTCGGGCCGGCTGACGCAGTGATCGAGAAGTACCTCGACTCGACTCGCGCGGGGATTCGCACGACCGAGGACGGAAAGGTTCGGTGGGGATCAGGCGAGGCTGTCGTCGACGCGGTCGAAGTGCTCGACCGGAACAGGGAGCAGTTCGACCGAGTTGTGCCCGCAGGTTCTCAGGTCGTCATCTGCTTGCGCTTCACAGCCCATGAACGCATCAGCAGCCCAATCTTCGCGATCTCCATCGAATCAGCTGACGGAACACAACTCTGGACTGGGAATACGCGCGACGAGGGACTCATCGTCGGCAGTGTGGAGGGACGTGGAGCTGCCGAGCTGATCCTGGAGTCTCTCCCGCTCGCTCCCGGCGAATACACACTGACCAGCACGGTCTATGACGAAACGATGCAGCACGTCTTCGACGAGGTGCGCGGTGTTGCCCGGCTCAATGTCGGTAGAGGCATCCTCACGGCGTCAGCCGGCTATCTAGGGATGAACACCGCATGGTCCCTGACGAGC
The DNA here is from genome assembly GCF_048897285.1 of Rhodococcus sp. O3. Lineage (NCBI taxonomy): Bacteria > Bacillati > Actinomycetota > Actinomycetes > Mycobacteriales > Nocardiaceae > Rhodococcus > Rhodococcus sp. O3. The sequence continues at coordinate 25,365 of NZ_JBMBTE010000032.1, read as the reverse complement.
GAACCTACACAACGAATTGCGCAATGACTCGGGTTGTCGTGGTGAAGTCGGTCGATCAGATTTCGTTCTGATCCAGGAATACATCACGAACGAATTTCCAAGGCTGCGAGATGCCTGCGGCGCGTTTCGACGCAGGCATGAGAAGGATTCATGAATGCGCGTAGTTCAGGTGTCGGCACACTATCCGCCGAATTTCATCAGCGGCGGTACACTCGCTCCTCAGCGCCTTGCGCGCGCGGTTGCGGAAGCCGGCCATGAGAGTTACGTGTATGCGGGGTATCTCGATTCGAGCCTCCGTGCCTTGTCTACGTGGACCGATCGTGATGCCGACGTCACAGTGCGGTGGATCGTTACGACACCCTGGGTCGATTGGGCAGATCCGAAGAACAGCATCAATCCCGAGGTTGAGAAGGACTTCTGCGAGTGGCTTGGTGAAATTCAACCGGATATCGTTCACCTCCATTCACTCCAGACATTGGGCGGATCGTTGGTCCGCGCGGCGAAGAACTCCGGTGCCCGCGTAGTCGTGACCATGCATGATTTCTGGTGGTTCTGTGCGCGTCAGTTCCTGGTGTCGTCCCAACTGAGGCCGTGTTCACTGGTTGTCAGTTGTGGTGCCTGCCCATGCGCCGTGGAAAGTAGTTGGCTGTCGAAGCGGAATTCGGTACTGGCGTCACACCTCCGCGCCGCGGATGTGATTCTTGCGCCGTCGGAAAGCGCTGCGCGGGTGCTCCGGGCGAACGGAGTGCCCGATACAGTCCTCCGGGTGGACGAGAACGGGGTGCCCAGCGGTGAGCTACGTACCCAGACTCCAGCTCTGCAGTCCGAATCCGACGACGCGCAACCACTGCGGATGATGTTCGCAGGGGGAAATGAAGTCCTCAAGGGTGCGCTCGTTCTCCAAGCCGCAGCGCGGGAACTGGCGGATGTTTCGGGCTGGAGTCTCGACATGTACGGAACGACAGAACCTCGCACGAACGCACTCCCGAAGGCCGTCCGCTTCTTGCCGCGTTACGATCCGGCTGACCTCCCCGATGTCTTGGCTGAGCACGATGTACTTGTACTGCCATCGATCGCACGTGAGTCCCACTCGATTCTGACGCGCGAAGCTCTGATCGCGGGCCTCATGGTTGTCTGCAGCGACACGTTGGGTCCTGAGGAAGCCGTGAAGCACGGCTGGAACGGGCTGGTCGTTCCCGCAGCGGATTCCGACGCACTTGCAGCATCCTTGCGGAGTTTGATCGTCGACCCCGTCGGCACCCGCCGGATGATGGGACGCGGGTCGGCGTCGAAGATTCGTGAACTGTCCGACCAGACGACTGCGCTGGTGAACATGTACTCCGAGCTGGTGTCCACAGATTCGCGGCCCGCTGAATCTGAACGGGGTAGAACACCAGAGTTGGACACTGCCATCCGCCGCGTTCTTTTCATTATCGGAATCCAGGGGGCGCCGCTCCGATATCGCGCCCATTTTCCTGCAGAAGCATTGCGTTTGCGCGGCATCGACGTTGATATCCGCCACTACAGGGATCAGGATCTCCCGTTGCTGGTTCGTGAATTCGATGCGATCGTCATATACAGAGTGCCCGCGACCGTACAGATGCTCGACCTGGTTCGGAGTGTGCGGGTTCAAAATCCCGCGGTGCCAATCGTTTACGACGTCGACGACCTAGTATTCGACCCGGATCTCGAGAACGAAGTGCATGGCCTCCGAAGTCTGAGCGAATCGGATGTTTCACGTTGGTGGCATGGTGTGGCTCGGTATCGGACCATGATGGAGACCGCGGACATGTTCATCGGTGCTACAGCTGAACTGTGCCGCCATGCAACCGAAGTGACGGGACTTCCATCGCGACAGTTCGACAACGGGGTAGGAATGCTACTCGCCAAAGTCAGTGACACTGCGCTCGCAACCGCACGATCCAGAGGACCGCTTCGTATCGGGTACTTTTCTGGAAGTACCGCTCATGACGCAGATTGGGCGAGCATCGAGCTGGCGATCACAGCCATAATGTCCAAGTTCTCCGATCTTGAACTTTGGCTAGGAGGATACATAAGGACGACAGATGCGATGAGTCAGTACTCCGACCGAATCAAGCGGATTCCCTTTGTGCCCTGGCATGAGCTGCCTCGTCTGCTTCGCGATGTCGATGTATGCCTGGCTCCGCTGACTGCGGACAGCACGTTCAATGAGGCCAAGTCCGCCATCAAATGGCTTGAATCTGCGCTGGTAGAGACGCCAGTGGTCGCCACGCCGACCCAGCCCTTCCGTGACGCGATCGACCACGGACGAACTGGTTTTCTGGCATCGACGACCGACGAATGGATCACGTCTCTCACGACGTTGCTGGAGGACTTGTCGGTCCGACGATATGTCGGCTCGCAGGCTCGGCGAGAAGCATTGCTGCGGTGGTCGCCGCATCTACAGGGCGAAATCTATTTGGCCAATCTATTGGATGCCGCAGAGCTGGTGCTTCGTGACGGACCGAGAACGCAGAGTGATTGGACGCCTGTTGCTGACAGCGAGTACCCCTCGGTATCGGCCGCATTCGTGGAAGCGTACGAGGTTCGATCGGAACGGGTGTGGTCGTTCCGCAACAAGTTCCGGCGAAGCGCGGCCGCCAGGAAGCTGGAACATGCGTGGCGTCTATACCGAGCCGAAGGCGCCGCGTCTGTGATCAGGAAAGCACGTGGAGCGGGTTCTGACCTGATAATGCGGCTGCGTCCCCGCGGATAGCTACGCTTGGGCGGTCGGCGTGTGGACACTTGAGCGATCTCCCCGGTCGCATCAGCCTAGTGTGATGCCTATGGCCGGGATTCGAAGGATTCGAGGATTCCTACTTCGAACACGTGATATCCAAAGGGAATCCGTTGCGGTTAATGATCAGTTCGACGACGATCGGCGGATCGGCGCAAGGTCCTCTGGGTTCCCGACTGTGCGAAGCCGCCAGGTTCAGGTAGCGCTGGGCGGTACACCTGATCCGGGCCCACGGAGTTGTTGCGATAGGCCGGGACAACCTTGATCCCCCACGGCACTCTGCCCGCGTCCGCGATCGACGTGGCATCCACGGGCCGGAATCGCGATGGCGACGATGCTGGTATCCCGAAGGGATGTACGCCTTACTGGCTGCACCAACATCGTCGCCACCACTACGCCATCACATTCGTGGCACCGAACACTGCGTCACGCGTTGCTTCCTTGGGGAAGCACATCATCGTCGGAACCCTGCGAAATGCCGCTTGCAGAGATGTGCTCGGAGGAACCACTCGAGTGGTCGATCAACTGAGCAAGTAGTGCTCGCGCACGGTCAGGACCGAGTTCTCGACCGATGGTTTCTGCCCCTGTGTCCGACAAAGTCTGCCACACGTCGTCGTCGTCGAGGAGTGTACAAATGTGCTCGGCGAACGTCTCCGCCGAGTCTCCTATCAGGACATCGCGTCCATGTTTAAGGTGCATCGCTTCGCACGCTACGGATGTCCCGACGAGAGGTAGACCAAGAGAAAGGGCCTCTCCCACTTTGCCTTTTACGCCTGCTCCGTAGCGTAGCGGGGCTACCGCAACACGGGAAGCTCGATAGAACGGCACTAGATCTGAAACCCACCCGTGCACAACGACACCGGGGAGGTCCATCTCGGCTATCTCGTCTGGTGGATTGTTTCCGACGATATGCAGCACGGTCTCAGGGTGGCGTTCCCTGACCAACGGGAATATCGCGTCGCATAGCCAGCGCACCGCATCGATATTAGGAGAGTGGTTGAAGTTCCCGACAAAGAGAAGTCCGGATCGACCATCGGGCGACTGGCGTGTGCTGTCGGTGACGTGGATGTTCGACAGGATTTCGACTGCCGAAGTGGGCACAAGTTCCCCGAGTATCTCCTGCTCGACTTTTGAAACGACAAGAGTCACATCGGCGTCCTGCGCAAGCGTCAGTTCCAGCTCGCGGTAACGTTTGGATTCACGTGCGCACCATTCTGCTGTGACTGAGTCACCGCACTCTTCGGCTACCTGAGCTGCTCGGTCATGCCTCAGGAAGTGAAGGTCGACGGTATCGTAGACGACCAAGGAATTTGGTGCAGATGCTCTGACCCGGGACAGCCATTGAGCTGCAACGTCGGGCCTCGAGACTATTGACAGCGTAATGTGGCGTCCTGCTGAAAACAGGAACTCTTCTCGTTCTCGTCCCCAAAGAACGGTGATGCCGTGCTCGTGCAGGAAGTCGAGATGACGTTGATCAGTGGGCACCACATTGACGAGAAGGACGACACGCTGGTCGAGCTTGGCAAGGCCGAGCAAGATCGCCATAAAGCGAACGGACCCGGAATCGCGGTCGGGCGAAGGGATTGCATCCTCGACTACAACGACGATGCCGCCCGCGTGACCGGAGTTGCGTGTGCGCTGACGTGCTAGCCAGACATTGTTGGGGTTGGGTTCCAGCTGGTCTGCGAGGATGCTCGACCATTTCTGGACGAACTTCGCGCGATTGATCTCTTGATAGCGCTTGACGCCGGACGAAGTGTCGGTTCCGTTTGAGATTCCCTCATGGTGGATGACAGCCGAACTGGGCTGTACAACGACCCTATAGCCAGCAGCTCGCACGGAGAATGCGAGGTCGGTGTCTTCGTAGTATGCGGGTGCGAACTCTACGTCAAAGCCGCCGATCTGATCAAAGAGTTCGCGACGAACCATGATCGAGGCTCCCGAACAATAGTCGACGTCACGAACAGCCTCATAGATCGATCGATCGGGGTCGTCGCCTCGGCCGTAATTCGAGGCAGTGCCGTCGCGCCAGACGATTCCGCCCGATTCCTGAAGTGAATGATCGGGATAGATCAACCGTGACCCGACGAGTCCGACATCGGGATCGCGATCGAGCACTCCCGCGAGAGCATCCATCCAGCAGGGGAGGACCTCGGTATCGTTGTTGAGGAACAGGAGATAGCGTCCGCGCGCGTGCGAGGCGCCCAAATTGCAGGCTCGGACGAAACCGATGTTCTGCTCAGATCGCACCAGGCGGACGCCGCCGCACAGCGCAACTCGGTCGGCAGATGAATCCGGCGAGGCGTCGTCGACGACGATGACCTCGAACGGAGTGGTCGGAAGCTCCGCCTCGATCGAGGTCAAGCAGCGTTGGGTGTACTCCCACTTCCCGTAGGTCGGTATTACGACGGTGACCACCGGATTCTGGGACGTTGTCACCGTGACCGGCCCCCACGACCGCCCAGGAGTAGGAACTATGGTCGAGGAATCGTCTCGGAGTCGCTTTTCTCTCAAGGACCTGTGAATTCGAGTCGTAACTGCTCGAATCCTGTTCCGCTGGGGGGAATCCAACGGCGCGGTCGTTTCCAGAGCTGTCCGCGCGCTCTCTCTTGCCCGACGAATCGCGTGTCGCCGGCCGGTTCCCTCCGGGGCGACAATAGACACGAGCTTCTTGATGCGGCTCACACCCGGCAGCATCCCGTCAGCTTGATTCAACTCCTGACGCTCTCGCCGTAAGAGGTCGAAGCGAGCCTTCGCTTGCTCATCCAGCTGCCGCGATTTCCGAGCTAGCTCGGACGCAGTATTGTCCGGTGGGGTGGTCAAAGCACTTTCCTTCCAAGTACAAGTCGAGGTCAATGGAGCCGGGAAGCTGGAAGCGGCACTGACGGATCTACTTCAGGCGGAGCTGTGACAGTTTAGAGTCCCAGTGCTCGTGCCAAGACCGGCCACGAATCGTGGAAGTCGTCGTTCCAGTAGCCCCACGAATGGGTTCCGCTGTTGCGGAAGCTGTAGGTCGCCGGAATATCCAGTTCGGTCAAGCGATCTGCGAGGCGGTGGGTGCAGTAGTTGGTGACCGCCTCGATCGAGCCACCCGCGTAGACCTGGCGGAATAGCGTCGCTACGCTGCCGTCGATGTTGGGGCCATCGAGGGTTTCGTACCTGCCGGGGAGCCCGTTGCCGGTGGAGATGAACAGCTCTGTGTCCCGGAGTTTTTCGGCGTTCACGTACGGATCGTTCGCCGCCCATTCCGGATCGTTTGCGGGACCGTACATGTTGGATGGATCGCCCTGGCCGTACTGGTCCATGGAGAGAGTCACGATCGCGTAGCCGAGTGGGTCGCTGATGTTGGCGCAACCACTGTAGAGCGCGACGCCCTTGTAGAGCCCCGGCTTTGCGATTGCCAGCTGCAGCGCGGCCGTGCCCACACGCGACATGCCGGCGACCGCGTTGATCCCGTTGGTGCCCAACGCCTCGTCGACAATCGGGGGAAGCTCCTCCGTCATGAACGTGCGCCACTTGTTCACCCCGAGATTTGGGTCGGGATTCTTCCAGTCCGTCCAGTAGGCGTTCTCGCCGCCGATGGGGGAGACCACGTTGACGTTCTCGTCGGCGAGGAACTCCTCGACGTCGGTCTTCTCGCTGCGGGTGGCGCCGTCGAGGAAGTAGAGCGTGGGACGGGCGACGCTGGTGTCCGCGGGCCGCTGCACGTGCACCGGGACCACTCGCTGCATCGACGCCGAGTAGACCTCGAGGACGAGGTGTCGGTCGTCGATGTCGGTCACCGATTCGAGTCTCGAACCGTCAGCGGAGGTCGAGGAGGCCACGTCGGTTCCCGTATCTCCGACGGGATCCGCGACCGCCGCGGAGTGGCCGGCGAGTGCGACGCCGACGGTGAGCAGCGAGGACAGTGCGGCCGCACGGACCTTGGGTGACCGGGTTCGTCGATTCATTTCTCGTCCATCATTCTCAGAGGTGGGCATTGCGGCCGGTTGCTGCTCGTGCGTCGATCTGCGAGATCATCGCCTTCTCGTACGCCGCGCACACACCGTCCCAGGTGTAGTGGCTCGCCTGACGTTCGCGACTGCGTTGACCGAGGTCCGACTGCAGTGTGGGATCCGACAGGACCGCCGCGAGTTCCGTTGCGATGGCGTCGCCGTCGGGCCGTACGAATCGGGCGGAGTCGGCGAGAACCTCCCGGTTGAACACCGTGTCGCGCGCCACGATGGGTGCGCCGCACGCCATCGCCTGCACCAGGGCCGGGTTGGTGCCGCCCACGCTGTGTCCGTGGAAGTAGACGCCGGCGTGCTGCCACAAGGCGAACAGCTTGTCGTCGTCGCTGACGTGCCCGAGCCAGTGGATGCGGTCCGAGGATCGCGACAGCCGATCGGCCTCGGCGTCGAGTTCGTCGCCGTACCCTGACGATCCGACGATCACGACATCCCAATCCCGACTGAGTTTCTCTGCCGCAGCGAAGAATTCGCGCACCGAGTTTTCGGGAACGAAGCGGGCCACCATGAGGGCGTACGACCGTGACGGCAGTCCGTCCACGGGAGCCAGCTGCGGGGGAACGGCGCCGCCGTACGGGATGAAGATTCCGTCCCGCTTCCAATCACGCTGCCAGCGGCGGGCGATCTCGTGCGAGTCGTAGATCAGACAGTCGGCGAACCGGGCGGTGAGATGAGCACCGCCCTTGAACACCGTCTTTGCCGAGGTGCTCCATTTGTCGCGTTCCCATTCGATGCCGTCGACGTTGAGGACGGTGGGAATCCCGCGCGCCTTGAGCAGCGGCAGCCAATAACCGTTGGCTACGTTCATGATCAGTGCGACGTCCGGGCGGTGCCGCGCGGCATGGGCGGCCGAGGTCAACCCGTAGGACAGCGTGCTCAGTGCCTTGGACTCGACGCCGGCGGTCGTGACCGTCTTGACGCGCCGATCGCGCCCCGGATCGTCGACCACGGTGGTGCCGTTGCGTCCGTAGACGGTCACGTCCCATCCGCGATCCACGAGATAGGGGGAGAGCTTGCGCACGAGGGTCTCGAAACCGCCGTAGTAGCTGGGATAGCCACGCGTGCCGAGGATTACGACCGAACGTCCCTCTTCGGTCATCAAATGGTCACGCATTGCACACCGGAACGTCGACGGTCACGGTCGGGGTGTCGACCAGCGGTTGGATCGGCGTCTGCGCGACGCCGGGTGCGCTCGGCTCGGTCATTTCGAACACGACCTCCACGGTCTCGCCCCGGGGGACGGCTGTGCGGATATGGAAAACCGGATGCCCCACTTCGGTTCCGCGGAGCGGGAACGCCGAATTGCCGTCGACGGTGACCTTGTCGAGCCGGGCACCCTGTGTGGCGACGAGGCTGACCATCGGGAGGTTGGATCCCATGGGGACCTTCTCGGTTCGGGTCTCCATGATCCCGGCGACGTAGCGCGGATAGCCGACCACTTCCTCGGGCGCGTCGTTGTGGAGGCGGACCGTGACGGTCGACTTGCGGGTGTCACCCGTGCAGGTCTCCGCCCGGTACTCGATCTCGCGGCGCAGGTAGTAGTCCATCTTGTTGCCGGCGTGGTTGTTGATCACGACTTCGGCATAGGGCGCCGGGGTGTCCGCAACCGTGTGGCCGATGGCGCTGTCGGCGAGAACCTCCTGCTCCTCGGGACGATCGCTCCACACCGCGATGCGGTTTTCGCTCACCGCCCTCGACAACGCGTCCATCAGCGCCTTGGGCGACTCGATGGATCCGGTCATCTTCGCGACCACCGCGGCGGCGATGTCCTGGAGGTACTGCTTGCGGCCGTTGTTGTCGTCGGCGAAGCGCAGGTAGTTGGAAGAGAGCGTGACGTCGACGATGTTGCCGGCGTCGATCACATCCCCGTTCGGCAGCGTGACGGGCCCGATCGCTTCGAGGACGTAGCTCAACGCGATCGGATCGGTGGCGATTGCACCGTCGACGCGTTGACCGGACTGTTGCTCCCACAGGGATTGCCAGATCCGGCCGGTGTACGGGAAGTGGGAGCTGAAGTTGCTGTTGCGGATGTCGGTGGTGACGGAGTCGGAGAACGCGTACGTGGCCGCGAAATCGGGCCCGAGATCCACCGGTTCGAACCTCTCCCAGTAGGGGACGTCGTTGTTCGATGCGAGGGTGTCGATCCCGACGACGCCGTTCTCTGCCTTGACGACGCCGAAGCCGCCGACCAGGCCGCCGGTACCACGTGCCTCGGCGGGCGTCTGGAACGCCATGAAGTAGTTGCGGGGTCCGTCGGCGCCGAGCATCGCGGGCAGAACCTGGGCGACGTCGGCACCTTCGTCGAGCGCATCGGCGAGCCGGGCGGTCAGATCCCGAACCTGGACCCGGGCGTTGTCGACCGGGGACAAGCCGGCCTCGGGGATGCGTGCCGCCTGCTCGGCGATCGGGCGCGTCGCGATCGCCGCATCGGCGAGGATCGGCTCCGCGTCGCGCAGCAGGGCGACGTCGATGCGACCGCCGGGGGCAACCAGCGTGTCGAGGGAGAATGCGCTGCCGGCCTCGACGGTCGGTTTTGCGACATTTGCGGTGAGTCCCTGGGTCACCTTTGCTATCTGGTGCACGGTCTCGAATGGCGCGCCGACGCGAGGGAGGAGGCGGAGGACTCGCCAGGGAACCGATTCGGAGGAGTCGACTGCGCTCGCTGCCGACGACTCTGCGGCGGCCACGGAGTCGCCGGCGGCACTCATGTCTCCGCCGAGTGCGGCGTCGACGGCGGATTCGGCGCTGGCCTTCGCGTCCTGCAGGCCGTCGTACACCCTCCAAGTGGAGAAGCCGAACCACAGAATCACTGCAGCCCCGACAACACCACCGGCCACGAGCAGTGGGCGTCGCAGGTTCCTCCCCTCCCGGAGGGCGCCTGCGCCGGTCGGCTCAGTGCTGGGCCGATCATCCATGAAATGCAACTCCTAGGCTTCCGTCTCCGCCGATCGGTAACCGGATGTCGAACACATACGACCGCTCCCCGAGTGCAGTCATGTATACGAAAGGTAACGATTCTTTCCCCGCTAGGATAAGTCTTTGTACGTACGCAGTGGCGTACGGGGATCACCGAGTGTCGAAAAGGGGTCGGGCGTGCCGAAGTCGGGCGACGGCGAATCAACATCATTGTCGCCGTTTCCGCTGGCACACTCACAGCGGGGACTCTTCGTTGCTCAGCAGATTTCTCCCGATGTTCCGTACACAATTGCCCAGTACGTGGACGTTCGCGGCCCTCTGAAATTCGATGTGCTCGTCGATGCGGCGGACCGGGCGTCCCGTGAGTTGCTGTCGCCCGGGCTGCTGATCCTCGACCGGGACGGCGAGCCCTACCAGGTCGTGGATCCGACCATCGAGGACGCGCTTCGGTATCGGGACTTCCGGGAAGACAACGATCCGGTAAAGGCGGCCCGGAACTACATGGTCGAGCGGTATAGCCGACCGATCGATCTGTACCGGGATCGGCTGATCGCCACCGAGCTGCTCCACATCGCCGAAGACCGTTACTTCTGGCTGAGCGTGGCCCATCACCTCGTGCTCGACGGCCACGGCGCGATGACGCTGATGAATCGGGTGGCCGAGCTGTACACGCACGCGATACAGGGCACCGAGGCGCCGCCGTCGAAAGCCGTGGACCTGCGGAAACTGTACGCAATGGAGGACGCGTACCGGACCAGTGCCCGATTCGAGGACGATCGGGCCTACTGGGCGGAGCGAGTCGCGGACCTGCCCCGGCCGGCGCGCCTGACCGACCGATCCGGTCCCCCGCGCATGCCGTCCCGCCTCGTGCGGCACGAGATGAGTCCGGATCTGTTGGGGTATGTGGATGCGGCAGCGGCGGACTGGGGCACCACCGCGGTACCCATCGTCATTGCTGCGTTCGCGGCGTTCCTCGCCCGCATGACCGGACAGAGCGACATCGTGCTGGGCCTGCCCGTCGCGGTTCGCACCACAGCCGCCGCGAAGCGGTCCGGGGGAACTCTCGCCAACGTGGTGCCGCTACGAATGCGCGTCGAACCCACCGCCACCCCGCAGAACCTCGTCCGGACGATCCAGGCCGAGATCACCGGGGCATTGCGGCACCAGCGGTACCGATACGAAGACATGTACCGCGAAATGTCCGGACTCACCGCCGGCAGCGCCGGTTTCGGACCCCTCGTCAATATCATGCTCTTCCACCGGGAAATTGTGCTCGGCGAAGTGACCGGCGAATACAACGTCCTCAGCACCGGGCCGGTCGAAGATTTGTCCGTTTCGATCTACCCCGGAATTCATCCGAACAGACTACGAATCGACTTCGAAGCAAATCCCACGCGTTACGAACCGGACGAACTGGAACGCCACCACGAACGTTTCCTGCGATATTTGGAGACATTCGTCACTGCCGGGCCGACCGTCGCGATCGGCGACTACCAAATTCTCACCACAGCGGAGCGCGCCGTGGTCTCCCGGATCGCCACACCGGCAGCCGGCGTCGAACAAACCCTGATCGACGTGCTGGGCGACTACTGCACCGACGACCGCACCAACCGACTGCACACCGTCGATAGGTACGACCTCGAGGAACGTTCCCGGCAGATCGCCGCGAACCTCGTCGAGCGCGGGTTCGGTGCGGAAGATCGGGTCGCGGTGGTCCTGCCGCCCTCGAACGAGCGGGTCGCGGCGACGTGGGGTGTGATCCGCAGCGGCGCCACTCTCGTCCCGATCGACCCGGAACTTCCCGAACCGGTTCGTGCCCTCTTCTTCGCGGACGCCGGCGTGGTCGCCGCGATCGCCTCCGATCCGCTCCTCGTCCCGGCCGGAGTGCTCCGGATCGACGTGGACGAAACCCGCGCTGCCGACACGCCGCCGGACCCGGAGCGTCGGCATGCGATCCGCCTCGACCACGCGGCCTGCGTCGGCTACGTATCCACCCCGTTCGGACCGCCGGCGAGCCTGACCATGACCCAGCTCGGCGCCTCCAACCTGCTCCGGACCCTCGCGATCGCGAACAGCCCCGACGACGAGGGCGCGCGGCAGCGCATCCGACCCGGCCTGGCACTGATCGACGAGATTCTCGGTCGCCTCGATCCGTCCGACGCGGTGGAGGGGTCCGGTCTGCCGGACAGTCGCGTCTCGGCGATCCTGCTGGACGGGCGACTGAGGCCGGTACCGCCCGACTCGATGGGCGAGATCTATCTGGTGGCCTCGGCGTGGACCCGGGGATTCGAAGGCCGGCCCGGCTGGACGGCAACGACATTCGTTGCGAATCCCGTGGGTCCTCCCGGAAGCCGGATGTACCGCCAGGGCAGATTCGGCTACTGGGATCACGAACATCGGCTCCGCCCGGTCGAGTCCGGGGACACGTCATCAGCGGCCTCGGCGGAACGCCGACGCGCTCTCGACGGTATCGAAACCCCAGCGCCGCTGCAGGTTGAGCGCACTTCCGCCTCCGGCTCGGCCCGGACATTCGGCACGGCCACAGCCCACGTACCGGTGGAGATTCATCGCGCGCTGGTCGTGCTGGCTCGGCGGGAGCGAGCCTCGACGTTCGTTCTCGTACACGCAGCGCTCTCGGTGCTGTTGTCGCGACTCGGGCAGGACGACGACGTCGTGATCGGCGCACCGATCGAATCTCGAACCGGTAGCAACGTGATCCCGCTCAGGACCGTGGTCGACCCGGGGTACAGGTTCGGTGAGCTGGTGCGGGTGGCAAAGGATTTCGATGCTCAGGCGTTCCGAGCCGTGGATGTTCCCTACGCCGAGCTCGCGGATCTCCTGGGCGGACGGCACCCACAGGTCGGGTTGATCTCGGGCATCGGTGACGAGTCCGTGGCGGCGGACCTCGACCTGATCGTCGCGTTCCGTGAACTGTCGACCGGCGCCGACGTGGCGGGCATCGATATCGAAATACGTTTCGTTCGAGACCTTTTCGGTGAATCTCTTGCGGAGTCGATCGCCCGCCAGTTGGAGGGCATTCTCGAATCCGTTGCTGCGGACCCGGCCATCGAGGTCCGGGACATTCCGCTGGAATCCGGAGGTCCGCTCGAGGGGGAAGCTCCCGGCGCACCCAGGACGTTGGCTCGGATCCTTTCCGATACGGCGGCGCGCCATCCGGAACTCCCGGCAGTGGCCGATACCCACACGACCTTGACCTATCGGGAACTGGACGAGCGATCGAACCGATTGGCGCAGGAACTCGTTGAGGCCGGTGTCGCCCGCGGGAACGTGGTCGCGCTGATGATGCCACGCTCGGCCGGGCTCGTGACGGCCATCTGGGCGGTCGCGAAGACCGGCGCCGCCTACCTGCTGCTGGATCCGAACCAGCCGCACCACCGCATCGACGAGGAAATGCGCGGAGCGGGTGTGGATGTCGCGATCTGTGAGAAGGAACCTGCCGACGGTGTGGGCTCGTGGGTCGATTGGGTCGAAGTGGACTCGCTCACCGGTTCCGCGGAGCCTGTGAATGCACCGGTGTCGATCGACGACGCGGCCTACGTCATCTACACGTCGGGTTCCACCGGGCTGCCCAAGGGGGTCGTCGTCACCCACCGGGGGCTGGGGCCACTCGCATCCTGGGCAGTGAGTGCCTATCGCGTGACGCCGAATTCCCGTGTGCTGCAGGGCTACAACCCGGCATTCGATGCGGCGCAACTGGAAATGCTGCTTGCATTCGCCTCGGGCGCCTGCCTCGTCGTGGCGCCGCACGACGTGTTCGCCGGCGAGGACCTGCAGCAGTTCCTCATCGACCAGCGGGTGACGCATTTCCTGTCCACCCCCGCGGTTCTGGCGTCCCTCGATCCCGCCCGATCCGGCGGGCTGCGTGTCGTCGCGGTGGGAGGTGAAGCCCTGCCGCCCGAACTCGCAACGCAGTGGTCGTCGCATCCCCAGGTGCCCGACCGTTCGATGATCAACGCGTACGGACCAACGGAGTCGACCATCGTGGCGACGGCCGAGGAGGTCGGCGAGCAGGTCACGATCGGCAGCCCGATTCCCGGCACGACCGCCCTCGTTCTCGACAACCGCCTGCGGTCCGTGCCGCTCGGCGGGATCGGTGAGCTGTACCTCGCCGGGGAGGGCCTGGCCCGCGGTTACCTGGGTGCGCAGCGTCTCACCGCGGAACGGTTCGTCGCGAACCCGGTCGCGCCCGGGCGCATGTATCGGACGGGTGACCTGGTGTACCGCCGACCGGACGGACGCCTGGACTTCATCGCGCGAATCGACCATCAGGTCAAGCTGCGGGGTTTGCGTATCGAACTGGGCGAGATCGACGCTGCCGTCCGGGCCGTCGCCGACGTCGCCGATGTCGTGACGACGACGCGCCGGACTGCCTCGGGTACAGAGGTCCTCGTTTCGTATCTGGTTCCCCGAACCTCGGTCGACGTGGACGCGGTTCGTCGACGACTGGGCGAGATCCTGCCCGCGTACATGGTGCCGACCTTCCTCGTCGCACTCGACGCACTGCCGTTGACCCCGTCGGGCAAGCTCGACCGACGGGCCCTCCCGGTTCCGGCGACGCCGTCCCCCGCGGAATACCGGCCGCCGGCCACCCACATCGAACACGTTGTGGCACGAGCGTTCGAGGACGTCCTGGGGCGTGAGCGGATCGGACTCGACGACGACTTCTTCGTGTCCGGCGGCCATTCGCTCCTTGCGATCCGCGCGGTCGCGCAGATCCAGAACGAACTCGGGAGACCGGTCCCGGTCCAGTGGCTGCTGACCGAGACCACGACCGGGGCGTTGGCGCGCAGGCTGGAACACGACGTCGCAATCGTCGGCGATCCGTTCTCGACGGTGCTGCCGCTACGCGCCGGCGGTTCCGGTGCTCCGCTGTTCTGCATCCATCCGATCACCGGCCTGGCCTGGCCCTACTCGGGCCTGTCGAAGCATGTGGACACCCCCCTCTACGGTGTGCAGAGCCCGGGCGTCGTCGACGACGGGTTCTGCCCGGCCTCGCTGGACGAACTCGCACACCGCTACGTCACCGAAATCCGGCGGGTCTACCCGTCCGGCCCGTACCGGTTGCTGGGATGGTCTCTCGGCGGCGTGGTGGCGCACGCCATGGCGGTGCAGTTGCAGGCAATGGGGGAGAAGGTCGAGATGCTTGCGATGCTGGACAGCTTCGTACCGCCCGTCGCCTCGCAGGCCGGCAGTCGTGAAGTGTCGACGAGCGAGATCCTCGCGGGTCTCGGCCTCGATTCCGCTGTGTCGGCAGCGAACGACCCGTGGGATCCGGACGTGATCGTTGCGCGGTTGCAGTCGTTGACCGGGCTGCCCCGCGCCCACGTCGCGAACGTGGTCGGGAAGCTGACAGCCGACGCCGAGCGGAACGTCCGGTTGATGGAGAACTATCGGCCACAGCAGTTCGACGGGGACATCGTGTACTTCACCGCCGCTGCCGATCATGAGGTCGCCGGGCCCGGAGCAGTTGGATGGAACGAGGCAGCCAGCGGAACCGTGATCGATCACCCGGTACCTGCGGCGCACTGGGACATGACCGCACCCGACGCGCTCGTCGTGATCGGCCCGGTCCTGCGTGAGCTCCTCGACTAGTCTGCCGCTCGAAACGCAGCGTGCCCCTCACCGATTTTCGGTGAGGGGCACGCTGCGTCGTGTTGCCTACTTGCGTCGGCCGGGGGCCTTGGCGCCGGACCTGAAGCCCAACGCACCGGGCTTCGCGGCCGGCGGTGCCGGTGCCTCGGAGTTCGCTGCGGCAACATCCGCAGCGGGCGCCGACGCCTGCGTCTCCACCGGTGTCTCCGCTTCGGTAGTGGGTTCTTCCGCTGCGGGTGCAGCGGCGGGTGCCGGGGCCGCAGCGGCCGGAGCCGCAGCCTTCTTGGCGCCCGGCGTCTTGAATCCACTCTTCAACTGGAGCCCGCCCGGCTTGGCCTTCGGCGGTTCCGTCACGGTGGCTGCCGCGACGGCCGGAGCCTCAGCAGCCGGAGCCTCAGCAGCCGCAGCCTCGGATGCGGGAGCTTCGGCAGCCGGTGCCGGAGCAGCCGCAGCGGCAGGTGCCGATGCCTTCTTGGCGCCCGGAGCCTTGAACCCGCTCTTCATCTGAAGTCCGCCCGGCTTCGCCTTCGGCGGTTCCGTTGCGGCGGGTGCGGCTGCGGCCGGAGCCTCGGCGGCGGGAGCTTCGGCAGCCGGTGCCGGAGCGGCCGGAGCCGCGGCCTTCTTGGCGCCCGGAGCCTTCAGGCCGCCCTTCATGGCCAGTCCGCCGGGCTTGGCCTTCGGTGCGGCCGGGGTCGCCGGAGCCTCGGCGGCCGGTGCTTCCGCCGCCGGTGCGGCAGCGGCCGGAGGCGCAGCCTTCTTGGCGCCCGGAGCCTTCAGGCCACCCTTCATGGCCAGCCCGCCCGGCTTGGCAGCAGGTGCTGCCGGAGCCGCAGGTGCCTCGGCCGCCGGAGCAGCAGGGGCCTCGGTCTTCGCGCCGGGAGCCTTGAGGCCGCCCTTCATCTGCAGACCACCGGGCTTGCCACCCGGGGCCTTCAGACCGCCCTTCATCTGCAGGCCGCCACCCTTCGGGGCTGCGGCAGCTGCCGGAGCAGCAGCAACTGCGGCTTCCTCGACCTCGGCGACACGTTCGGCCTCGAGTTCCTCGGCCTCGACCTCGGCGGTGACCGGGGTGTGCGGCTTCTCGGCCTGCACGACCTTGATGTTCGCGCTGAGCTGGCCTGCCTCGAGCCGCGAGATCGACGACAGCATCAGCTGCGCGACATCGACGACCTCGACACCTTCACCCTGGCCCTGTTCCTGGCGGGCGGTGACACCGTCGGTGAGCATCACTCGGCAGAACGGGCAACCCGTCGCGATCTTCGACGGCGCGGTCGTCAGTGCCTCGTCGACGCGGTCGATGTTGATGCGCTTACCGATGCGCTCTTCCATCCACATGCGGGCACCACCGGCACCACAGCACATGGAACGTTCGCCGTGACGCGGCATCTCGCGCAGCGTCGCACCGGAGGCTTCCATCAGCTCACGCGGCGCGTTGTACACCTTGTTGTGGCGACCCAGGAAGCACGGATCGTGGTAGGTGACGTCCTCGCCCAGACGCGCGACCGGCACCAGCTTCTTCTGCCGCACCAGGCGGTTGAGCAGCTGGGTGTGGTGGACGACCTCGTAGTGGCCGCCGACCTCCGGGTACTCGTTGTTCAGCGCGTTGAAGCAGTGCGCGCAGGTCACGACGATCTTGCGCTTGGACTTCTCGGTGCCCTCGAACACCGAGTCGATCACCGCGATGTTCTGCTGTGCCAGCTGCTGGAACAGGAACTCGTTGCCCGCGCGGCGAGCCGAGTCACCGGTGCAGGTCTCCTCGGCGCCGAGCACCATGAACTTGGTGCCCGCGGTGGCGAGGAGTTCGGCGACGGCCTTGGTGGTCTTCTTCGCCCGGTCCTCGTAGGCACCGGCGCAACCGACCCAGAACAGGTACTCGTAGCCGTCGAAGCTGTCCGCGTCCTGACCGAAGACCGGGATCTCGAAGTCCATCTCGGAGATCCAGTTCAGGCGGTCCTTGGAGTTCTGGCCCCACGGATTGCCCTTGTTCTCGAGGTTCTTGAACAGACCCGCGAGCTCGGACGGGAAGTCCGACTCGATGAGCACCTGGTAGCGACGCATGTCGACGATGTGGTCGACGTGCTCGATGTCGACCGGGCACTGCTCGACACATGCACCGCAGTTCGTGCACGACCACAGCGTTTCGGTGTCGATGACCGGCGCCAACTCGCCCGCTTCGACGAGTTCGGCGGTTTCACCGACGAGCTTGCGGTCGGCTTCGGCGCGGGCGGCCTCGGGGATCTTCGCGAGCGCGGCCTCGTTGACGTTGCCTTCGGCGTCGACCAGGCCGACCTCGTCGCCGCCGAGGTCCTTGCGGCCACCGGCCAGCAGGTAGGGGGCCTTGGCGTAGCCGTGGTCGCGCAGCGACATCACCAGCAGCTTCGGAGACAGCGGCTTACCGGTGTTCCAGGCGGGGCACTGGGACTGGCAGCGACCGCACTCGGTGCAGGTCGTGAAGTCCAGCCAGCCCTTCCAGGAGAAGTCCTCGATCCGGCCGGCACCGAAGGTGTCCTTGTCCGGGTCGGCGTCTTCCATGTCGACGGGCTTGCCGCCGGACATCATCGGCTTGACCGCGCCGAGCGCGACGTCGCCGTCGTCCTCACGCTTGAAGTAGATGTTGAAGAACGCAGCGAACCGGTGCCAGGCCACACCCCACGTGATGTTGCGGCCGACGATGTAGAGCCAGATCATGCCGGACATCAGCTTGACGAACGCGAAGATCGACACCATCACGGCGCTCGCCGGCAGCAGCTTGGCGAGGTTCATCGTGAAGAAGTCGGTGCTCGCGTGGCCGCCGCCGTAGGTGGCGATCTTGCCGGCTTTCACGAAGATCATGCCGAGGCCCTCGATGAGGACGACGGTCTCGACGAAGTACGCAGCCTTGAAGTCCGAGCCGCCGAAACGCGACAACCGGCCCGGCTGACGCGGGTGGTTCAGCTGGCGGATGATGATCAGCGTGAGGATGCCGATCACCGTGCCGAGGCCGAGGATCTCGTCGATGAAGTGGTAGACGGAAGTGCCACCGATGATCGGCCAGTGGAACTCGGGGTTGAACGTCTGTCCGTATGCCTCGAACCAGACGATGGCGCCGAGCAGGAAGCCCACCATCACGAGCCAGTGGGCCCAGCCGACCGTACGGAACTTGTTCATTCGCGTGTGTGCGAGGAACTCGACGATCATCTGCTTGAAGCGCGGGAAGAACGGACGCCACCGATCCGGGGCCGGCTGGCCGATCCGGACGGTGTTGACCATCTTCAGGGCCCCGCCGATGAACGAGTACCAACACACGAGGCTCAGCAGCACGCCGATCGTGCCCAACGTGATCGTCAGGGCATTCATACGTGGCCTTTCGTGTCGGGGGCGGCTCCGGGCCGCCTGGTATCAGCCCCAGCATCGTAGCGCGTCACAAGTTACTCGCCGGTAACTGCTGGCAATCTTGTTACTGGCGGGTAACTTGTGACGAAGTGCTGATGGTTCTATGCCACAAGGTAGAGGTCGGACCGTTTACCCCAACTGCTCAGGATGACCTAAGTCCCTACCGGGTCTCGAATCGGCGACCGTCACACGGCTTTTCGCTCACATGTGTGGCACCACCCGGTAACGAAGTTGGGTGTGATTTCGGATATGATCTGCAACAGCCTGCACGCTGGGGTTTCTCGCTATGGGGAGTGAAACTTTGCGGTGCAAAGCTGATCCATCCAGGGGGGCGTCCGTCGGGGGCGTGCGCCACATGTCACAGAACGGGAACAAATGAAGCTCAGGAAGCTTGCAGCGGTGGCCACCATGACCATCGCGGCGATGGGGATCACTGCGGGCGCGTCGTACGCGGCGCCCGTCGAGGCTGCGCAGGACGAAATCAACTACGAGTCGAAGATCGACGGCCAGTCGGTCGTGACCGTCATCGACGCGGGCGCCTTCAAGGTCTCGGGTGACGGCGAGAGCGTCGAGCTCCAGGACGCCGACGGCAACGCCGTCGTCAGCCTGCCGCTCGCCATCCAGCTCGGCGACCTCCAGCTGCCGCTCGAGCGGGAGATCAGCGAGGACGGCAAGACCCTCACGCTGACCCCGGTCACCGACCTGTCGAAGGCCACCCCGGTCGCACCGGAGGACAAGGTCGCTCGCGGCCTGACGCCGGTCAGCCTCAAGCTGCAGGACGTCGCGTCGGTCGACGAGAACATGAAGGCCCAGAGCAACTTCTCCCAGCAGCTGGGTATCGCCACTGCAGTGGGCGGTTTGTCGGGAACCGTGATCGGCTGTGTCATCGGCGGTCTGGTCGGTACCCCGGTCGGGATTCTTCCGGGCTTCCTTGCCGGCTGCGCTGCCGGCGCCGGTGTCGGTGGCGTCATCGGCACGATCGTCGCCGGTGGTCCGACCCTGGTCGTCGCCGGAATCGGCCTGATCCAGACCCTCGTCGCTCCTCCGGGAACCACGCCTTACGCGTGATTTCGTCGTGAAACTGGTTCGGCCCGGCACCCCTCGGTGCCGGGCCGAACCCGTTTTCCGGATGGATTCCGTCAGCCGACGGAGCCGGAGTAAATGAAGATCTGGATCAGGTACTCGAGGATATCGACGATTACGCCCAGCACTGGTGGTACCTCAATTTCGTTGGTGACGGAAAGTACGGATCGTAACTATTCCGGCGGCGCGAAGGTGGCAGGCGTCTCGCTCGGCGTGTATCGCCCGCCCGGTCGCGGCCGGCGGACCCCGGTATCCTGATCCCCGGTTCGCAAGGGGGAATCGCCCAACACAGGGCTGTCGGATTCGAACCGAAGAATGCAAAGGAACAAGAACTTGAAGTTTGGGAAGACGACTGTCGCCACCGCGGCACTTGCCGCTGCACTCACGATGACGGCCTGCGGCTCGGACGAGAGCGACGACAAGGGGGCGGCAACCTCGACGACCACCACCGCCGCTACCACCACCACCGAGGCTGCCGCGTATCCGCCGGTCCCGACGGCCGCTGAGCTCAATGCGTCCCTGGCGATGGCCTTCGACGAGACGGTGCCGCTCGAGCAGAAGATTCCGCTCGTTCAGGGCGCCGAGCAGGACCCGGAGCTCATCAACCAGGTGGCTGCCGCAGCGAAGGCGAACGACGCGGTCATCACCGTCGTCGACGTGGTCGACGGCGGCGACGGCACCGCAACCGCCGGTATCGACATGATCATCGGAGGCAACCCGAACCCGGGCACCGTCGTCTTCGTCGCCGAGGACGGCGTGTGGAAGCTGTCCAAGGACAACGCCTGCGGTTTCGTCTCCCTCGCGCAGCTGACCTCGCCGGTCTGCGCCTGAGCGCTCCCGCTCGGTACCCGAGAACCGAAAAGACCGCCTCCCATCCAGGAGGCGGCCTTTTCGATGTGTGGACCTGTTACCAGGTACGGACCTTCAGACCCGGGTTCTCGGCGAGGATCGCGGAGATCGGGGTGGCGTACAGCTCGGGGCTCTCGCCCAGGATGCCGCTGACGACGCCGGCGATCTCGCACATCTGGTACTGGCCGACGTTCGACGCGCTGGAGATACCCAAGGCGAGGGTGCCGGTCACCAGGGTGCCGCCGCTGTCGCCCTGCAGGGCGCACAGGTTGGTGGAGAAACCACCGTCGAGCACACGGTGGCCGATCTCGACGGACTGGTTCGCGGCCGTCACGACACCGCAGCTGTACCCGGTGCGGACACCGGACTTGCACACGGGCGCGCCGACGACCGGCTCGGCGGTGCCGGTGACGGCGAGCGGCGCTGCGAACGGGACGCGCACGCCGTTGTTCTCGAAGCGGCCGCGAGCCTCGGAGGTCGGGCGGATCAGCGCGTAGTCGCGGTGGTCGAGGCTGGTCTTCTCGAACGTGCCGACCTTCTGGCCGAGTCCGTCACCGATGACCTGGAAGACCTCGGAGGCGTACTGCGTGCCGGCCTGGGCACGGTTCGGGTCGCAGTGACCGGCGGTGATGTTCACCGGCTGATTGGAACCGTCGACACCGTTGAACCCGAGCGAGCAGCGCAGGCCGGTGCCGGCGCCGAACGCCGCGTAGGCGTCGCCACCGAACAGCGCATCGGCCGAGGCCAGCCCGGCGATCGGCTCGAGCTTCAGCAGCTCCGGTTCCAGGGTGGCCGGGGCGAGCAGCACACGCGCGCTCTGGAGGGCGTCGGGGAGCTGCAGGCCGGCGACATCGGAGGCGCGCACCACGACGTCGTTGTGCACGAGGTCGATCGCGATGCCGCGCACGAGATCGGCGACCGCGGGCGGCTGGGTGTCGAGCCAGTCGTTCAGTTGCTTCGACAGGCCTTCCAGCTCGTTTTCGCTGCGCTCGACCGGCTGAACGGTGAATCCTTCGTCCTCGGCGGCGTCGCGCGCGGCGTCGTGCTCGTCGCCGTCGGCCAGGCCGACCGTCGGGGTGCCCTGCTCGTCGAGCCAGACACCGGCGAACACGTCCGCGAACTTCTCACGGGCGGTCGCCGCGAACTGCGCGAGCTCCTGACTGCGGTCGGCATCGGCGATGAATCGCTCGGGGCTGATGCCGAGGTCGCGCGCAAGCGCGTCGACCAGCTCGATGGGCAGGTCGGCGGGCTTGTCGGCCGGTTCGGCCTGCGCCGAGGCGATGGTGGGGCCGAGCAGCAACATTGCTGCCGAACCGATCACCGCTGCCCGACGTGCGAAGGAGCGTCGCATGAATGCCTTCCTCATAGGTCCTGCTCGTGTGCAGGTTCGGCGACTACAGGGATCTTGCTGTCTACACGGTCTGGTCTGGCTGTTATGCAAAGCCGCCGTCCCGAACGCGGGGCGGCGGTCGATGCGTCAGATCATATGGGGTGAAGCGGGGTGGATGGCGGCGGGTCAGGCAGGTGCGATAGCGGTTCGAACCCGCGTGCCCGTCGCGTTCTCGATGTCGCGAATCGGGATGCCCAGGCTGGACGTGCCGCCGTTCGGGGCGAGCACCAGGTTCGCCTCCACGCAGTCCGGGGCGCCGGCGCTGTTCGAACCGCTGATGACGCCGAGCGCGAGGGTGCCGGTGACGATCGCGCCGCCGCTGTCCCCGGACAGCGTGCACACCGTGGTCGCGAAGCCGCGGATCGTGGTGCTGTCACCGTCGGGGTAGACCAGCTGGGTCTCGATGCGGTCGGCGGAGACGATTCCGCACGTGAAGTACGACGACTGGCCGGACTTGCACACCGGGGCGCCGACGACCGGAACCGCGGTGCCGGTGACCGTCAGCGTCGAGCCGTTGCCGCCGCGCACCACCGGCCGGTTCAGCCCGGCGTCGACACCGGCCTCGTTGAAGCCGATGATCCCGTAGTCGAGGGGGCTGTCGGTGCCGACCGATGAACGGGTGAACGCCCCGATGCGGGTGCTCTCGTCGATGTTCTCGCGGTTCGGCAGGTACACCGTGGAGCCACCCTGCGCGCGGGCTACCGCGTCGCAGTGGCCTGCGGTGACGTTCACCGCGTCACCGTTGGAGTCGACCGCGTTGAACCCGAACGAGCAGATGCCGATGCGATCGAGCGGCGTGGAACGCACGTCGCCGTCCGCGGTGATGTAGGTGTCACCACCGAGCGGCGCCGGATCGTTCGGCGGCAGGCCCGGCGTCAGCTGCACCTGCACGTTCGCGATGAGCGACGGGAGATTCAGTGCACGGCCGATCGGGGTGTTCACGACGTCGACGACGAGCTGGTTGTTGAGCACGTCGATCGAGGTGGACTGCACGACACCGGCCACATCGCGCGGCAGTGCCGCGACCCAGCGGTTCAGTTCGGCGAGCGCCGACTCGAGACCGTCGGCGGACACCGGCGCGACCGTCGCGGTGTAACCGTCGCTCTCGGCCTTGCGGGCCGCATCGGAGTTCGTGACCGCGACGACCGGCTCGCCGTTGCGGTTGATCCACGCGCCCGCGAAGTCCGCGGGACGCTCGGACCGGAAACCACGGGCGTACTCGCCGAGTTCCTGCGCCCGAGCCGACCGCTCGAGGTACTCCTCGGGAGACATCTGCAGATCGCGCTGGACCGCCTCGACCAACTCGGCCGGAAGCTCGTCCGCGGGGTCCGCCTGAGCGGTCGCAGTGAACGGACCGACCAGCAGCAGCGCCGACGCGGCAGCGACAGCCAGCCGGCGAGCAGTGGTACGTGCAGCGGCGCGCGACGCCGGCGAGAGACGCATGAAAGCCCTTCGTTGTGATCGATGTGCGGTTACGACGATCGGAAACAGCCTACGGGAGCGGTTCGGCTAGGAATCGTTCCCGGGGGGAGTTGAGGAAGAACCCGGACCCGTGCTCGGCGATCCCCCTGGCTCGCTCTGGGTACTGGTCGGAGTCGGGGTCTGCCTCGTCGTTGTTCGTGTCGGGGTGTCCCGGTCCCGGCTCCGCGTGGGTTTCTCCTCGGTGGTCTGCCAACCCGGGGCCGGTCTGGTGGTCGTGGTCTGCGGCACCGTGGTGGTGGTGACCGCTTCCGCCTGACGTGAAGTCGTGGTCTCCGCCGGTTCCGCCGTGGCCGTCGAGTCGTCGACCGAGGCCACCACGGGTGCGGGCGGCAGCGTGGTAGTCGTGGTCTCCGCTTCGGACGTCGTCGTCGGCGCACTCGTGGTGGTCGACGTGGCGCTGGTCTTCGCCGGCGTGGGGCGCGGCGATTGCAGTTCCGGAATGGTCGCGGTCACACGCTGGTCGGCCACCGACGTACCGGTCTCCGCGGCCGAACCACGTTGCGTCAGCACGAGCACGCCCACCACGGCCAGCAGCACGACCGCCGCGGCGCAGATGGCCAGCAGGATCGGCGAGGGACGCCGCTCGGGCGAGTCCTCGTCCGGTGCGATCGTCGCCACGTCGCCCGCCCGGGCCGTCGACGCGGTGGCTCGATCGGGCTTCGGAGGTTGCGCGGTCGGCATCGCGCGGTGCGGCTCGCGGGGCGCGACCTTCGGGATCACCGTGGTGGCGTCGGGATCGACGAGTCGCGGAGCGGACCCGTTGCCCTGCGGAGTCTGCTTGCGCGGCAGACTCGTGCGGGTCGTCGGGATGATCTGTGTCGAACCGAGGTACTCGACGGAACCGGCCGCGGCCGCGAGCGCGGCGCCGCGCACCATCGTCTGGTGCGGATCCGGCGCGAGCGCGCACCTCGTCCCCAGCCCGGCCTTGACGGACTGCGCGACGAGCTGCGCTGCGGCGGTGTCCACGTTCTCATCGGTGGTGACGACGACGGCATCGAGGTTCGCCATCTGCCATCCGAAGCCTGCCAGTGCCGTCGACAGCTGCTTCGTGACGGGCGGTGCGTCGGCGATCCCGAACCGGACGGGCTTGCCCGCGGCGATACCGGCACGGACCAGCGTGACCGTCGAACCGAGGTCGTCGATGTGATAGACCGCGACGAGACGGCCGGTCTGACGCGACACCTGGGATTCGAACCAGGCCGCGGCGGCCTCGGCGTCGGACACGAGCGACACGTGCCGCAGGCCGACGTAGTCGAGGGCGTTGCGGAGCACCGCGACGGTCGAGGGCGCCCAGTCCGTCGGATGGGTCGCGACGACGGTGTACTCGCGGTCGCCGATCAGCGGCGCGGCGTCGGCCAGCAGGCATTCCATCGCGGTCGCCACCAGGTCCTCGGCGCGGGACAGTGATCCGTCCGCGGCGCGGATGCCGGCCTGGTTGCCGACGTGTTCCAGGAAGTTGGTGAAGGAACTGGCACCCTGATCGAGAACCGGGTCGATCTCGCCGAGGGTCGCGGTACCGTCCTGGTGCAGGTGCACTGCACTTCGACGTTCGATCGGTGCGGGACCCGGCTGACCGGGGACGGCGGAGGTCACGGCAACCGATGCAACGGTGGTGCCCACGCGCAGGCCGACGCCTACGGACATGCCGAAGTTCCCCCCTTCTTCTCACTGCTACTACTCGTACTAATGCGACCGTCGCCCCCGTGCCCCATCGCACGGAGCATGGAGATCAGCTCCGAGCGGGAACCGGCACCGAGTCGGCGCCGGATCCTGGCCACATGATGTTCGACGGTCTTGCCGGAAATGTACAGCCGTGCACCGACCTCGCGATAGGTCAGGCCGGAAACCACGAGGTCGGCGACCTGTGCTTCGCGTTCGGACAACGGTCCGGTCGT
>NZ_JBMBTE010000031.1:0-51095 GCF_048897285.1 Rhodococcus sp. O3 | reverse complement strand
CGGAACTCGCCACCGTCCGGTCCGAGCTCGCCGAGCAGATGGGATACGTCCTGGGCCTGATCCACCGCAGCGACGTCGCCGAGGTGGCGATGCTCGATTCCGGGGATCCGCTCGACGCGATCGAAGCGGTGTACCGGGAATTCGACGAGCCGCGTCCCGCCGTCGAGACGGGATTGCGCTGGCTTCGCGACCATCGACCACCGGTGCGGCCGAAAGCACTGGTACACGGCGATTTCCGGATGGGCAACCTCCTCGTCGACCGCACCGGGATCCGCGGCGTCCTGGACTGGGAACTCGCCCATCTCGGCGACCCCATCGAGGACCTGGGCTGGTTGTGCGTCCGCTCCTGGCGGTTCGGTGCCGAGTTGCCGGTCGGTGGCATCGGCACCCGCGAGCAACTCGTCGACGGATACGAACGCGCCACCGGGATCCGCCCGTCGGATGCCGAACTGCACTGGTGGGAGGCTTACGGCACGCTGCGCTGGCTCGTCCTGAGCCGATTCCAGGCGCAGCGGCACCTCAGCGGCGAGGAGTTCTCCCTCGAACTGGCGTCCATCGGACGCCGGGTGTGCGAATCCGAGTACGATCTCCTGCTCGTGCTCGGACTCCTCGACGACCCGGGCGAGGCGCCCGAATCGCGTTCCGAGGCCGCCCCGGTTCACGACCGGCCGACGACGAACGAGATCGTCGATCTCGTCGCCACCACACTCACCGACGAGATCGCGCCCGTCATGGCCGACGATTCCGACCAGCAGCGCTACCTGTTGCGGATCTGCGTGAACCTCCTGCGCATCGCCGGCCGGGAACTTGCCGCCGGGGACGACGCCGCGAACGCCCTGCGCGCTCGGCTCGGCGAACTCGGCTGCGGTACCGAGGCCGAACTCGCTACCGAAATCCGCTCGGGTGCCCTCGATTACGACGACGTCGCCGTCCGCAGGGCCGTCTCGAGCGCTGTCCTCACCAGGCTGCGGGTCGCGAACCCGCGGCACCTGGTTCCCTGAAATTCGAAAGGTATTCCATGTCCGACCTGCTCGGCGCCCGGACCGCGACGCGGCCCCAGCTGCGCCGCCTGCTCGACGCCGGATCCCCGGTTCTCGCTCCCGGCGCCTACGACGCACTCACCGCGCGGCTGGCCGAAGCCGCCGGATTCTCCACCGTGTACATGACCGGATTCGGCACCGCCGCATCACTGTTGGGACGACCCGACGTCGGCCTGCTCACCGCGACGGAGATGGCCGACCATGCGCGCCGGATGGTCGCGGCCGTCGACGTACCCGTCGTGGCCGACGCCGATACCGGCTACGGGAACCCGATCAATGTGATCCGCACCGTTCGCGACTACGAGAACGCCGGCGTCGCAGCGCTTCAGCTCGAGGATCAGGTCTCGCCCAAGCGGTGCGGCCACATGGCCGGAAAGGCCGTGATTCCCGCCGGGGAGATGGTCGCCAAACTGGAGGCGGCGACCGCGGCGCGGACCGACCCGGATCTGCTCGTCATCGCCCGCACCGACGCGGCGGCGGTCGAGGGTATCGATGCGGCGATCGAGCGCGCGAAGCGTTACGCCGATGCGGGCGCGGACCTGCTGTTCGTCGAGGCACCCGCGAGCGCCGACGACGTGCGCAAGGTCGCGTCCCGGCTGAAGGGCCACCGCCTGGTGTTCAACTGGGTGGAGGGCGGCCGGACCCCGGGTCTCCCCCTGGACGAGCTCACCGACCTCGGGTTCGCCCTGGTGCTGTTCCCGATCGGTGCGCTCCTAGCGGCGACCCGGTCGGTGCGCGAGTTCTACGGGGCGATCCTCCGGGACGGAACGCCGCGTGCGGTGCTCGGCGAGCTGCCGCCGTTCGACGAGTTCACCTCGTTCATGGGTCTTCCCGAGATCGACGACCTCGGGCAGCGTTTCGCCGAACGGTGACCGGACTCGAACCGTCCGACGACCCCCCCGACCATTTCGGAATGACTTCCGTAGTCGTCTCGAACAGATGATGCCCCCTTCAAGACGCTTCCGCCGGGCCTCTACGCGGCACGTAAGCGCCAACCCCGTGGGTGGGGCTGGATGGAGCCGGCCGTCGAACTGAATGCGCGGAGTCCAGGTTTCGTGGATGGCGGCGTCGTAACGTCGTGTGCCCTCCACCTCGGAAGGTCTTCACGTAGAGTCCACCCACCTGCCCACCCACCGGAGCGTTGGAAGGTCGTGGCGATCATGCTGTCCCCTGCTCGAAGTGCCGCCGTCATCCTGTCCCTCGGGATTCTGGCGACCGGGTGCGCAGCAGACAGTGGTGACGATGAACCCGACACGACAACCGCCGACGCAGCCGGAACGTCCTGCCGGCGGGTCGAATCGTTCGCTGGGACACTCCGAGTTGGGAGCCCGACGCCGATGCCGCCGACCGAGGCCCCAGGCGACCGAGCTCCGACACCCGGCGATGTTCCAGCGAGTGTGGCCTATCCCGTGCTCGAAGCCGTCGCTGTCAGCCCGGGCACGGACGCAGAGGCGGAGCCCGACACGGTCGTCTTCAGTTTCGGTGGTGATGGTTCGATCGGATGGTCCGCGCGTTTCGTGGACATCGCTTTCCGTGACGGCACCGATGTTCCCGCCCCGGTTTCCGGGAAGTGTCTACTACAGGTAGACCTGAGTGGGGTGGACACCGGTGATACCTGGACCGGCGGATCGCCGGTCCACTTGTTCCCCTCCGGTGCCTCGGAGACGGTCGAAGTGTTCAGCTATCCCAGCGAGAACCACCTGGCGCAGACGTTCATCGGTACCCGCACCAGCACACCGGTGATCACTGTCGATACTGCGGACCCCACCGGTACGCTCATCATCACGGTCGAGACGGCAATGCGGTAATCACCTCGGGAAGGTTCGCGCATGACGCGCGGTCGACCGGCATGGCCGGGTATCCAGGAGCCGGCAAGGACTGTTCGCTGTACCCGAGAACAACGCTTCGGCCGCGAGGCCCCTCGACCCCAGCCCTCGTTGTGAACGAGTACCAAGGCCCTCGGCTCCGAGCCGAGGGCCTTGGTCGTGGGTGGGATCAGGCGACGGTGACGAGATCCGGTGAGGCGTCGCGGCCGTCCGGCACCGGCCGGGTATCCCGGCGGCGGCCCGGAATCCGGGAGACGACGGGACCGAGAAGACCCCGGATCACACTGATAACGCCGTACGGCAGCACGAAAATGAACAGGATCAGCGCCGCACCGTACGTGATGCCCGCGGCGGACTGGTTGATGTCCGCGGTCCATTGCGGCACGTACACGACGAACAGAGCACCGAACACGACACCGGGGACCGTGCCCAGCCCTCCGACGACGATCATCGTGATGAACGCGATCGCGAGCGGCAGCCCGAATGCTTCCGGACCGACGTACTGGACGACGAAGCTGTAGAGCACGCCGCCGGTACCGGCGAGGGCGGCACTGAGGGCGAACACCGTCGTCTTCGCCCGGGTGGCCGGAACACCGAGTGTGGTGGCGACCGCTTCGTAGTCGCGAATCGCGATGAGCGAGCGGCTGATCCGGCCGGTCGAGAGCCTGCGGACCGCGAGGTACGCGAACAGCGCGACGACGAGGCACAGGTAGTACACCCACTGGTCCCGCTCGAGGCCGGTGAAGCCGGGCGCGTCGGCAGCGGAGATGTTGATGCCGGCGTGACCGTCCGTCACGTGCTCGAACCGTTTGATGACCGCGGGGGTCACCAGCGCCAGACCCAATGTGGCCAAAGCGAGTTGGAGTCCGCGCAGCCGCAGCGCCGGCAACCCGAAGGCGTACCCCACGAGGTAGCACACGACGAAGGCGAGCGGCAGCAGCAGCAGGTACGGAACACCGTGGTTCTCGACGAGGACCCCGCTGAGGTAGGCACCCACCGCGAAGAAGAAGCCGTGCCCCAGCGAGATCTGACCGGTGTTGCCCGTCAACAGGTTCAGACCGAGTCCGACGACGATGTAGACCAGGACCATCGACCGGTCGAAGTTCACGTACGGCGCGGACACGAGCGGGGCGACGACGGCAACGAGGACGACGGCCACGACCGTGACGCGTGAGAGCCAGAGCGGAGCATCGAGCTCGGCTCGCGGTCGGCGAAGTGAATCGAGGAATGTCATACCCGTGCAACCTTTCTGGTCCCGAACAGGCCCTCGGGTCGCAGCAGCAGGACCCCGAGGATCAGAGCGAGTGCCACTGCTTGCTTGAAGTCGTGCCCGATCCACGAGATGTACGTACCGGCAAGGTTTTCGGCGACCCCGACGCAGAGTCCGCCGACGATCGCGCCGACCGGGCTGTCGAGTCCTCCGAGCACGGCAGCGGCGAACGCGTAGATCAGGGAGGCGACCAGCATGTTCGGCTGGAGGAACAACTGCGGAGCCGCGAGCGAGGCAGCGAGCGCACCGATGGCGGCGGCGAGCCCCCACCCGATCGTGAGCATCGACCCGACCGGTACACCGATCAACCTCGCGGACTCCGGATTCCCGGCGGCAGCGCGCATCGCCAACCCGATCCGGGTGCGCTGGAAGAGGACGAACAGCAACGCCGCGACCACCACGACCGCGCCGACGATCACCACCGACTGACGGGACATCGCGACCGGCCCCAGGGTGATCGCCGGGCCGGACACGATCGAGGGGAACTCCTTGCTCTGCACACCCCAGATCCAGCCGGCCGCACTGTTGAGCACGAGCATGAGACCGAGCGTGATGATCACGAGCGGCATGTGGTTCGGGGACGAGGCGAGCGGCCGGATGAGGACCCGCTCGGTGAGGGCGCCGAACAGGAAGGCCACCACCATCGCACCGGCGATCGCGAGATAGAGCGGGGCGCCCCACTGGTGGAACTGCCAGGCGCAGAACGCCGAGATCATCGCCATCTCGCCCTGCGCGAAGTTCACGATTCCGGATGCCCGGTAGACGAGGACGATGCTCAAGGCGAACGCCGCGTACAGCGCACCCCAGGTCAGGCCGTCCACGACTTGCTGAAGAAACACCTGCATGACTGAAACTCCTCCTCAGTAGCCGAGGTAGGCGCGACGCACCGCGTCGTCGTGGGCGAGAGCCTCGGCGGGGCGCTGGGCGACGACACGCCCGGCGTCGACCAGGACCGCCGAGGATCCGATCTCGAGTGCCAGGTGGGCGTTCTGTTCGACGACGAGAATGGTTGTGCCCGTGTCCTCGTTGATCTGTCCCAGCGCGCGGAACACCTCCTGGGTGATGCGGGGTGCGAGTCCCAGCGACGGTTCGTCGAGCAGAAGCAGCCGCGGTTCGGGCACGAGTGCGCGGGCGATCGCGAGCATCTGTTGTTCACCGCCGCTGAGACCGGCGGCGAGTTGCGTCCGGCGTTCGCGCAGGCGCGGGAAGAACTCGTACCACCGCTCGATGGACCGTGCGGTGGCGGACTGCGACGTCGTGTACCCGCCGATGAGGAGGTTCTCCTCGACGGTGAGATCACCGAAGGTGCCCCGCCCCTGCGGGACATGGGCGATACCGAGACGTGCGATGCGGTCGGTTCGCATGCCGCTGATGTCGCGGCCGTCGAACACGATCCGCCCGCTGGTGTGCACCATCGCGCAGATCGATCGGAGGATGGTCGTCTTTCCGGCACCGTTGGCGCCGAGGACCACCGTGACCTCACCGGCCGGAACGTCGAAGTCGATGCCGTGCAGGACTTCTGCGTTCCCGTATCGCGCGTGGAGATCGTGGACGGCGAGCAGGCTCATGCCGCACCGCCCAGGTAGGCCTCGACGACCTCGGGATGTGCCGCCACTTCGGCGGGATCGCCCTCGGTGATCTTCCGTCCGAAGTTGAGCACGACGATCCGGTCGGAGATGGACATGACCATCGCCATGTGATGCTCGACGAGCAGCACGGAGAAGCCGCGTTCGTCGCGGAGGTCGCGGACGGTCTCGGCGAGTTCGAGGACCTCCTCGTGGATGAGGCCGTTCGCCGGTTCGTCGAGCATGAGCAGTTTCGGCCGCTGCATGAGGGCCCGGGCCAGTTCGACGCGTTTGAGCGTCCCGTAGGGCAGGTTGCCGGCCGGTTCGAGCCCGACGTGGGCGAGGTTCATCGCCTCGAGCAGCGCCCACGCCTCGTCGCGTTCGTGTCGCTCCTCGCGCCGCACGGCCGGCGAACCCAGCGCGGTGCGCAGGAAACCGGCGCGGGTGCGCGAGTATGCGCCGCTGAGTACGTTCTCGACGACGGTCATGGTGGGAAAGAGCCCGATGTTCTGGAAGGTCCGCGCGATACCTGCCGCGGCGATGCCGTCGGCGGGCAACTCCAGCAGATCCGTGTCGCCGAACGTGATCCGGCCCGAATCGGGCTGGTAGAGCCGCGAGATGCAGTTGAAGAGCGTCGTCTTACCTGCGCCGTTCGGTCCGATCAGTCCGACGATGGTTCCGGGGGCGATCGAGAACGACGGACCGTCCAGGGCGACGACGCCGCCGAAGCGCAGCCGCACGTCCTCGACCCGCAGTTCCGGCACGGCTGCGGCGTCGCCCGCCGCCGCGCCGGTGTGCACCGTCACCGATCCTCGCCGCGGGTGACCACGGCGTCGTAGTGCCAGCTGCCGTCCCGGAAGGTCATCGGGGCCATCGACGTGATCGCGTACGGGTAGTCGGGGGTGGTGTCGAAGGTGATGCCCTCGATGGACAGGTCCGTCGTCACCCCGTCGAGGTTCCGGACCGCGTCGAGCAGATCCGTTCGGCTGCAGCCGTCCATCTGCTCGAGAGCGGTGACGAGAAGCTGTGCGGTGTTGTAGCCGGTTGCCGCGATCGTGTCGGTGCTCGCGAAATCGCGTGCGTGCCGGGCGGCGAACTCACGCCACTGCGCCACACCGGGCTTGTCGTCGTGTTCGGGGCTGCTCACGTCGTAGATCCAGTAGAACGAGTGGATCCCCTCCGCGGCTTCCAGACCCGCGGGTGCGAGCACGAAGTTCGTGTCGGTCGCGCCCGAGTAGATGTAGGTGTCCGGCTTCCAGCGCAGTTCGTGGGCCTTCTTCAGCGACTGGGTCACGAAGCTCGCGGTCGCGAAGTTCATGAAGACGTCGGCACCCGAGTTGGCAAGGTTGACGACCTGCGAATCCACGGACGGGGTGGTCGGTTCGTAAGACTGCCGTGCGACGATCTGCGCGCCGCTGCCCTCGAGGGCGGTTTCGAGTGCGGCGAGGCTGCCGCTGCCGAGGCTGTCGTTCGGGTAGAGCACCGCGATCTTCGCGTCGGGGTGCCGGGCCAGAATCTGCTCGGCGTGGGCCGAGACTTCCCATCCGGTCTGGGGATTCACGGCTCCGGCGACGACGGGGCGATCGGCGGCGGAGGCGAGCAGTTCGTCACTGCCGGTCATGGGGAAGACCAGTGGGACGTTCTTCGACGACAGGTAGTCGACGACCGCGAGGGTCGACGGTGTCCCGACGAGGTTGTGGATGGCGAAGACCTGTTCCTGCTCGACCAGGGAGCGCACGTTGCCGACGGTGCGCGCGGGGTCGTAGCCGTCGTCGAGGGCGGTGTAGACGATCCGGCGGGTCTTACCGTCACCCATCGTCACGCCGCCGTCCTTGTTGATGTCCTCGAACAGGGCGGTCGCGGCCTTCGCCTGCGGACCGGCGACGGACTGCATCAGGCTCGAACCGAAACGGATCTCGGTGTCGGTGATGCCGGGATCGCATTCGCCCGCTTCGATCGTGGCGCCGCGACCGGAACAGGCGGTCAGCACGGCGGCTGCGGACAGGGCGGTCAGGCCCACGGCGAGAGTACGTTTCATGATCGCTCCGGGGAGGGTGGGGAGGGAGTTTCTGTGCATGACGGGATCGGCGGCAGCGCGATGCTGCCGCCGATCCCGTGGGGGCCGATCAGGCCCGGGAAGGGGCGAATCGATCCCGTAGGTCGCGCTTGAGGATCTTGCCGGTCACGTTCTTGGGGAGGGTGTCGACGAACTCGACGCGGCGCGGCACCTGGAAACCGCCGAGATGCTCACGGCAGGTCGCGATGATGTCGTCGGCGCTCGCGTCGGCTCCTTCGCGGAGAACCACGACGGCACAGACGATTTCGCCCCAGGTTTCGTTCGGAACGCCGATCGCGGCGGCTTCGGCGACGGCGGGGTGGCGGTAGAGGGCCTGCTCGACCGCGAGGGACGCCACGTTCTCGCCGCCGCTGATGATGAGGTCCTTCTTGCGGTCGACGATGTACACGAAGCCTTCGGCGTCCTGCCGCACCAGATCGCCGGTGTGGAACCAGCCGTCGGTGAAGGCGGCCTCGGTCGCCTCGGGATCGTTCCAGTATCCCGACATGACCTGGTCCGCGCGCACGATCATCTCACCGATCTCGCCGCGGGGAACATCGTTCATCGCGTCGTCGACGATACGAATGTCCGCCAGACGCATCGGTTTTCCTGCTGCCGCCAGCAGTTCGGGCTCTCCGTTCGCGGCCCGGCGATGCGACGCCTCGTCGAAATGGAGGACGTTGCCGGCCAGCTCGGTCATGCCCATTCCCTGGTAGAAGTCGCAGCCGAGCCGGTCCAGGCCTTCGCGGAGCACCGCCGCGGGGATGGCGGACGAGCCGTATCCGATCGCTTGGAGTGTGCCGAGGTCGTGCTCGTCGAGTGCGGGATCCTGTAGCAGGAAGTTGATCATGGTGGGCGCGAGTCCGGTCTGCGTGACCTTCCACTGTTCGACCGTCCGGAGGAAGGTCGCGTTGTCGTAGGCACGCAGAATCCCGACCGTGTTGCCGTTCAGGTGGTTGAGCAGCGTCACGTAACCGCCCACATGACAGAGCGGGAAGCAGAAGAGGAACACGGTGCCCTCGGGCAGGTTCCAGTGCAACGCCGACGACGTGATGCCGCTGATCAGGTTTCGGTGGCTGATCGCCACGCCCTTGGGCATTCCCGTGGTGCCGCTGGTGTAGACGAGCCACGCGATGTCGTCGGGGGACGGCCGGGTCACCGGCGGCTGCGTCGATGCGTGGCGGACGAACGACTCCCAGGAGGTGTCCTCGTCGGAACCGTCGATGACGACGATCGTGTGGACGGAGGGGACGCGCTCCCGGACCGTTGCGGCGACCTCGGCGAATTCCTCGGAGACGACGAGCACCGATGCGCCGGAGTGCTCGACGAGCGCGACGATCTGTTCGGGATGGAGTCGGAAGTTGAGGATGGTCAGCGCCATTCCGGCCATGGGGACGCCGTAGTAGCAGTCGAAGTACTCGGTGCAGTTCGTCGACAGGATCGCGACCCGGTCACCCGGATTGGCTACGGCAAGAAGCGCATTCGCCAGTCTACGGGTTCGGTCACGCAGTTCGCCGAAGTCGACCACGTCGTTCTCGAATCGTAGGGCGATCCGGTCGGGATGTTTGCGTGCGCCGTACTCGACGATGTCGCTGAGCAGCATGTCGGGGATTCTCCTGAGGTCGAGGGGATTGTGCGAGCGACCGCGGCGCTCAGCGGATGGCGAGCGGATTGATCGGCGATCCGACTCCACGGGTGAACTGCAGGGGCGGTCCCGCGTAGAAGAAGTCGTAGACGCCGTCGGCCGCGCATGCCGCGGCGAGCTCCTCGAAGTTGAGCATCTCGGCGAGCGTCATGCCCATGTCGCGGATGAGCACCATGTGCAGTTCGAACAACGCGCCCGGGTTCTCCCCCGGCATGACCTCGACGGCCCAGTTGTCCGCGCCGACCACGGCGACGTCGCGGTCGCGGAGCCACTGCGCGCAGCCCAGCGACAGACCGGGTTCCCCCGCCATGTACGACGCCGGGTCGCGCTCGGCGAGAAACTTTGCATGCCAACCGGTCCGGATGAGCAGGATGTCACCCGGTCCGACCTCCACCTGCTGAGATCGGGCGACCGCGTCGAGTTCGTCCGGTCCGATCGCGGTTCCCGCCTCCAGCCAGTCGACACCGCGGTGGCGGGCGATGTCGAGGAGGACGCCGCGGCCTGCGATGCCCCTGGACTGCGTGTGGATGCCGCACTTGTCGGCACCCTTGACCGTGATGCCGGCGCCGGGATGACCGTTGTAGATCTTCTCGTCGTACTGGACGTGCGAGAGGGCGTCGTACTGCGATCCGGCCTGCAGCGGCATGAACACATAGTCGTCGGCCCACTTGAATCCGCCGGGCAGAACCTGCTCCTGGCCGTTCTCGGACATGAGGCGGATCGGGTTGATGCGGGCGCCGCCGGGCTGAGGCCCGTCGCCGTCGAGGGGGATCCCCAACTCGAAGATCTCACCCGTACGAATCAGCTTTGCCGCCGCGACCAGGCGTTCCGGGGTGATGAGGTTCGTCGTACCGCGCTCGTCGTCGGCACCCCACCGCCCCCAGTTGCGCACCTTCTCGCCGAGCTCACGCATCGCAGGAACGGGCATGGTCTTCCTCCAGGGGTCTCATCGTGACGTGACAGTCATGTCAACTTCGATGATTCCGATTGTGAGCGACAACACTCGAAGTGTCAATAGGCCGCCGTTCCAGGAGCGCGCCCGGCGACCGCATCCCTGGCCGTCCCATAGCCAAGCTGCACGAATACAACTGGGGTGCAGCATATTTGAAGGAAAGCCGCTCTGGGTGACGGGAACCCTGCAAGACGACTCGACCCACTACACCGGCCGGCCCGGTAACGGCGTTCCGACCGGGGCCGGACGCTGTGTGATCAGTCCGATGTCAGCAGCGCGGTAACCATCCGCGTCATCACCGACGTCGCCTCGGGAATGGACAGCCGCGACACGTCACGTAGCGACACCCAGGTCGGCCAGGTGACGGCGATGCCCAGCGCCTGCAGCACCTCTCTCCGGCCGGTGACATCGCATCCGGCCAGTTCATGGGCGAACAACGCCTCGATCTCCGAACTCACACCGCGCAGGTACCGCACCCGGTTGCGCTGCAGTTCGCGGGAGAACGGCGCCCGGAGCTCCGACGAGCGGGCGAAGGGTGCGACGAACTCGAGAATCCGGGCACGCTGCCGGCAATAGGCCTCGATCCGTTCCTCCAGCGGCAGGTCCGCGTCGATCGGCTCGATCATCGCATTCTGGCGACGCAGCACCTCGGCTCCCGTCGCTGCGAACAGGGTCTCGAGGTCGTTGAAATTCCCCCACAGAGACCGGAGCGATACCCCGGCCCGGTCCGCGATCTGCGCCCCGGTCGGCGAGAGTTCACCCGCGCCGATCAGCGAGATGTGCGCTTCGACGATCGCGCGGCGGGTCCGCTCGCCCCGTGCCAGGCGCCCGTCCACGACGGGCGGCGCGTCGACCCGTCCGGCGGCACCGTCGACCGGTGCTCCGATTTCGCGCGCCGGAATCACTCGCACGGCCGGCGTACTTCCGCTGACAACCCCCATCGAATCCCCCCAAGTCTTCGTTCTAGTCGGTCTCGAGCACCGCAGTCCGCACAGTGGCGCGAATGATCGAATCACACAAGGAGGCGGTTGCGCGACGGGTTACCGCTGCTCCGCGAACCAGAGAAAATCCGTGGAAAGTGCCGGGCCAGAGGTGCAGTTCCACGCGGACGCCGGCGTGCAGGAGCCGCTGGGCGTATTCGAGTCCTTCGTCGCGCAGCGGATCGAGTTCGTTGACGGTGATGTAGGTGGGCGGCAGCCCCGACAGATCCTGTTGCCGCGCCGGCACCGCATCCCCGGTGGGCGGCTGTTCGCCCAGGTAGTGACGCCAGCTCAGCGCCGCCTTGGTGTTGTCCCACACCGGGGTGTCGGCGCCGCTGCGCATCGAGGCGGTCTGGAGCCGGTCGTCGAGTTCGGGCTCGAGCAGAACCTGCAGCACGATCGGCGGGCCGTCGAGGTCCCGGGCGCGCAGAGCGACGCTGGCGGCCAGGCCTGCGCCCGCGGAATCGCCGACCAGGACGATCCGGTCCGGATCGATGTCGAGATGCGTTGCGCTCGAAGCGATCCAGGTCAGCGCGGCGTAGCAGTCGTCGACGGCGGCCGGATACGGATGTTCGGGGGCGAGCCGATAGTCGACGGAGACGACGACCGCCCCGGTGCGCCGCGCGATCACCGAGTTCAGTGCGTCGCTCTGCGCGGCCGAACCGAGCACGAAGCCGCCGCCATGGATTTCGAGCACGACCGCCCGGGATCCGAAGTTTCCGTCCGGACAAGCGTCCGGCACGAACAGCCGGACCGGAATCTCCGGACCACCGGGCGCACCGGGGATCAGCCACTCCTCGACGGTGACGCCCGAGGTGTCCGCGGGACCGAGCTCGGACATCAACGCGTCGAAGGTGCGGCGAGCCTCGTCCAGATTCTCGAGGCGCAGGTCGGGTAGCTGCGCCAGGACCGCGGCGAGATCGGGGTCGACCGTCGCCGCGAACGGCATAATCTCACTCATGCCGGATGACATTAACTGATTCGGCAGTCGCAGTGCAGATTTTCTCTGCGGCGAAACTATTCGGCGAGCAGGCCCTTCGCGATGTGCGTCACCTGGATCTCGTTGCTTCCCGCATAGATCATCAACGACTTGGCGTCGCGCGCGAGCTGCTCGACGCGGTACTCGGCCATGTAGCCGTTGCCGCCGAACAACTGCACCGCTTCCATCGCCACCTCGGTCGCGGCACGCGAGGAGTACAACTTCATCGCCGACGCCTCCGACAGGCTCACCGGCTTGCCGGCCGTGGCGCGTTCGATCGCGCTGAACACCATGTTCTGCACGTTGATGCGCGCGACCTCCATCTCGGCCAGCTTGAGCTGGATGAGCTGGAACTGCGCGATCTCCCGGCCCCACAGCTTCCGGGACTTGGCGTACGCGGTGCACAGCTTCAGGCACTGCTCGATGATGCCGAGCGAGAGATAGGCGATGCCGATCCGTTCGGCTGCGAACGATTCCTTCGCACTGTCCTTGCCGTCGCTCTTGCCGCCCTCTTCGGTTTCGCCGAGCAGCCGGTCGCGGGTGATGCGGACGTTGTCGAAGAACAGTTCGCCGGTGGGCGAGGAGTTCATGCCCATCTTCTTGAACGGGGCGCTCTGCGTCAGCCCCTCCATGCCCTTGTCGAGCACGAACGCGAGGACCTTGCGATCCCGCCGATCGACGGCCGCGTCACCCTCGTCGAGCTTCGCGTAGACGATGATGACGTCGGCGTAGGGGCCGTTGGTGATGAACGTCTTCTGGCCGTTGAGGATGTAGTCCTCACCGTCGCGGCGCACGGTCGACTTCATGCCACCGAACGCGTCGGAGCCGGAGTCCGGTTCGGTGATCGCCCAGGCGCCGACCTTCTCCATGGTGACCAGTTCCGGCAGCCAGCGCTTCTTCTGGGCGAGGGTGCCGCGACTGCGGATGGTGCCGGCGGTCAGGCCGAGGCTCACGCCCATCGACGCGACGAGACCGAGGCTGACACCGGCGATCTCGATGTTGAGCAGTGCCGCCATTCCGGGCGAACCGCCCATCCCGCCGGACTTGGCGGGCCCGCTCTCCCCCGCTTCCTCGCGGGCCAGGGCTTTCGCCAGCGATTCCCGGGCCATCTCGTCGATGCCGAACGCCGCGAACATCTTGCGGATGATGTCGTACGGCGGCATCGCACCGCTCTCGAGTTCATCGACGTGGGGGCGGATTTCCTTCTCGATGAAGCCGCGGAGAGCGTCGCGGAACATGAGGTCGGTGTCGGACCACTCGTACATGGTCGCAATATAGAACAGGTTCCTGTGGCCGTACAGGACTCGTCCCATTCCCGCATTCCGGCGATCGGAGAGATTTGTACCGCACGATTAGTTAGTGCACTACTTATATGTGTACGCTCGATCTCGACCGATCGTGACGACACACGAGGAAGCGAAACGGCAGATGCGCACTCGACCCGGCCCTCTCCAGTGGACCGCCTACGCCTTCGGACGCCCCCTACCCGCCTCGATGCGTGAATGGGTCCGCAACGACCTGATCGGCGACCACGCCGTCCTGCGCCACATGATCCGCAGCCAGATCCCGTTCCTCCCGCTCTATGCGGCCTTCCTACTGCTCCCCGGGCCGATCTGGCTCCGCCTGAGCACGGCGGGACTCGGCGTGATGCTGTCCCTGTTCTTCTCCGTCGCGTACATGGCACACAACCGCGCGCGCCGGCTCGAGAAGAACGGTCTGCCGGGCGACCTCGAGAACGACCGGGTCAAGCAGCGGCGCGCGGCCGAGCAGGTCGCCTACGAGAAATGGCGCAGCACTCTCACCCCGCAGTAGCGGGGGCGGCACCGACCATCTCCGCGACCATTTCGCGCCCCAGTCGCAGCGGCGCGTCGCTGTGCTCGAGTTTCGAGCCGGCGAGCGCGCCGTCGTAGATCAATCGGATCCGCAGGGCGAGGTCATCCGGTTCGGCGATGCCGGCCGCCGTGAGGAGTTCGACCAGCGTGCGCCGCAGCCACTCCCGATGCGCAACCACCGGCGGAAACGACTCCTCCGGGAATTCCGTTGCGGCATTGGAGTATTGGCAGCCTCGATAACCCTTCGACGGCGCCGACGCGAGTGCCAGGTCGAAGAAGGTGAGGATCTTGACGATCGGATCCTGCACACCGGCGACCGCACCTTCCCACCGGGCACGGTCCCGGCCATCGAGCCGTTCCAGGTAGGCGAGCACCAGCGCGTCCTTCGATCCGTAGGACGAGTACAGGCTCGCGCGTGCCACCCCCGATTCGGCGAGGATGCGGTCGATGCCGACGGCCCGGATGCCGTGCTCCGAGAAGAGCGCCATCGCCGTCTCCAGGAGTCTTTCGGCAGGACCGGGCTTGCCGGTGCGGGTGTTCCGGCCGGTGTTCGACTCGGTGTGGATGGAGACTGTCACGCCTTCGAGCCTAACCGACCCTCGCAATAGACAGATCGGTCTGTCTACATGTACGGTGAGCCTCGTGACCCACCGCCAGCTGACCCGCCGCCTGCACGTGGACCTCGTGCGCGTGGCCGGCGCCGCGTGTTGTCACATTCACCGCTGACCGGCGAAGCCCCGCCCGTTCTCGGGCCCTGACGCACGTCGACCGTGCCCGGGTGCCGGCGCAGCGACACACCCCATCCCCGTTTCACCGGAAGGTGCCTCATGTCCCTGTACCTGTACGAACTCGTGCCCGCAGAAGGCCAGGCCGACGCCGCGATCAAGGCGTTCGACGCCGAGGTCGCCGCCGCCGGCGGCGAACTCATCGAATCGCAGGTCACCACCGGCGGCTCACGTGTCTTCGCGATCGCCGAGTTCGGCGCCTGCCGCGCAGCCCAGCTCGAAGCCGCCCAGCTCGATGTCGCAGAGATCGTGGGCCCCAACGAAGTTCGTCTGGTCGGTGCGGATCTCGCGGACATCAAGGCAGCGCGTCCCGAGGCCGGTTATCTCGTCGAGTGGGACATCCCGGACACCATCGACATGGACACCTACCTGGCCCGCAAGAAGGCCAACTCCCCCAAGTACGCGAACGTTCCCGAAGTGAGCTTCCTGCGCACCTACGTCCGCGAGGACATGGACAAGTGCCTGTGCTTCTACAACGCTCCCGACGAAGCCGCGGTCGTTCGCGCCCGCGAGGCCGTCAGCACTCCGATCGACCGCATCCACTCCCTCGAAGGGTAGGAACCCGATGACCGCGGCCATGGAACGAACCGACGAGCAACAGCGCCGGGCGATCGCTGAATTCGTGCGCGATCGCGCTGCCGCGCTGGATCGCGGGGAAACCGACACCCGGACCGATCTCGCCCGTATCGGCGAATCGGGTCTTCTCACCGGCGGACTCGACGGCGGCGAACTACGGGACATGGTCGCGGTCATCGAGGACGTCGCAGCCGAATCGCTCGCGGTCGGTTTCTCCCTGTGGGCACAGCGGATGGCCCTCGAGTACATCGACCGCGCGCCGGCGACGCTGCGCGCGAGGTTCCGCGACGACCTGTGCGCGGGTCGGCGGGTCGGTGTCACTGCCATGGCTGCGGCAATGAAACACCTTGCCGGCCTGGGTGATCTGACACTCGTTGCGGAACGCACCGACGACGGGCTGGTCGTGTCGGGCCCGATTCACTGGGCGTCCAACGTATTCGACGATGCGCTCATCGTCTTCCCGGCGCGCACGGCAGACGGCAGCGGAGTCGTCGCCGCGGTCCGTGCCGACAGCCCCGGCATCCGCATCGATCCGCGGCCGGACCTGCTCGCCCTCGGCGCGACCGCATCGACCTCCCTGACGTTCGACCGGGTGCACGTCCCGCACGATCAGATCGTCACCGACGAACTCCGATCGTTCTGCGGCGCCATCCGTCCCACCTTCCTGCTGTTGCAGACCTCCTTCTGCGTCGGGATCTCCCGCGCCGCGCTCGACGAATCCTGCTCGCGCACCACCGGACTCGGTGCACTGTTCGTCGACGAGTACCACGCTCTGCGGGACCGCTACGACAACCTCCGCGACCGCCTCTACGAGTACGCCGGCGCTCCGGCATCCGTGGCCCCGGCCGACCTGCTGCGGCTGCGCCTCGACGGTTCCTTCGTCGCGGTCGAGGCGACGCGGCTCGAGTCGACGTTACGCGGCGGCGCCGGCTACGCGTCCGCGAGCGCCACCAATCGCCGCTTCCGCGAAGCGGCCTTCCTGCCCATTCAATCGCCGTCGGAAGGACAGCTTCGGTGGGAACTCTCGCAGTACGAGTAGTTCAGGGCTACAAGAGTTTTCCCGGCCGCAGCGTACCCGTTCTCGATGGGGTCGACCTCGACATCGACACCGGCGAGTTCCTGGTGGTGCTCGGCAGCAGCGGTAGCGGCAAGTCCACGTTGCTGCGCATCGTCGCCGGTCTCGACCGCCTCGACCGAGGAGCGGTCACCTGGCCCGAATCCGACGACGCGGCCCGCCCGCACACCGGTGTGGTCTTCCAGCAGCCGCTCCTGATGCCGTGGCTCACGGTTCGTGAGAACGTCGCATTCGGTGGACGTTTCGCCGCCCATCGCGACCTTTTCGACGCCGCGTACGCCGACGAACTGCTCGACACGTTCGGTCTCGCGGGTCTCGCCGGTTACTACCCGGACCAGCTCTCCGGCGGTCAGGCACAACGGGTCGCGGTGGTCAGGGCCGTCGCGGTGCGGCCACGGCTGCTGCTGCTCGACGAGCCGTTCAGCGCGCTCGACCCCGCGATCCGCGCGGATCTGCAGGACTGGCTGAGTGGGCTCGCCCGCGACCTGGGCTTCACCACCGTCCTGGTCACCCACGACATCGACGAGGCGCTGGGTCTCGCCGACCGCATCGCCCTGCTGGGGTCCGGCGGCCGGGTGCAACAGCAGTGGCACCTGGACCACGACGGAATCACCGAATCCGAACGGCAGCGGCTGCGCACCGAGATCCTCGCCCGCTACCGCGACACCGCACTCGAAACCGCATGAGCACGAACATCGGCCGACGGACGCTGCTGCGCAGCGCCGTCGGTCTCGCCGCCGCGGGTGGCGTCGCAGGCCTCCTCGACCTGGGCCGGGCCGCGAGCACGGACCGCACGAACACCAGCGGCCGACTGCGCATCGGCTACCTGCCGATCACCGACGCCGCTCCCCTGCTCGTGGCACATTACGCCGGGCTGTTCGCCCCGGG
Source organism: Rhodococcus sp. O3 (assembly GCF_048897285.1). Taxonomy (NCBI): domain Bacteria; kingdom Bacillati; phylum Actinomycetota; class Actinomycetes; order Mycobacteriales; family Nocardiaceae; genus Rhodococcus; species Rhodococcus sp. O3. The sequence continues at coordinate 33,626 of NZ_JBMBTE010000031.1, read as the reverse complement.
CGTCGTCGACGACGTCCGCCCCGTGCTGTTCCGCAGCTGGGCCTCACTCGCGGAAGCGTTCGTCACCCGCCAGGTCGACGTGGTCCACCTGCTCATGCCGATGGCGTTGCAGCTGCGGTATTCGCTGGGCAGCGCAGTGCGGGTCCTGGGCTGGAACCACACCAACGGATCCGCGCTCACCGTCGCCCCGCACATCACCGAACTGGGGCAGCTCGCGGGCCACCAGGTGGCGATCCCGTTCTGGTGGTCCATCCACAACATCACGGTCCAGCAGATGCTGCGCGCCCACGGCCTGCGCCCGGTGATCCGGCAGTCCGCGTCGCGGTCGGGCGGCACCGTGGAGCTGGTGGTGATGAGCCCGTCCGACATGATCCCGGCGCTCGCGAACGGCTCGATCGCCGCGTTCACCGTCGCGGACCCGTTCAACGCCGCCGCCGACCTGCGCGGGATCGGCCGCATCCATCGGTTCCTCGGTGACGTGTGGCGCGAGCACGCGTGCTGCGCGCTGCTCGTGCACGAGGACCTCATCGACCGCAATCCCACGGTAGTGCAGCAGGTTTCGGATTCTCTCGTGACCGCGCAGCTGCGGATCGGTACCGACCGCCGCGCCGCCGCGGAAGCCCTGACCGCCGGATATCTGCCGCAGCCACTGCCCGCGGTGACCCGGGCGCTCACCTATCCCGAGCCGCCGGGAACCATCCGGCACCCGCAGTGGCATCCTCAGCGGATCGGCTATCAGCCGTTCCCCTTCCCGAGTTTCACCGAGGCGCTGGCGCTGGCCATGCATGACACGGTCGTCGACGGCGACACCCGTTTCCTGTCGCGTCTCGATCCCGCAACCGTGCACGCCGACCTGGTCGACGACCGCTTCGTGCGGACCTCCCTGGTCCGGGTGGACGGCACCGCCGCGTTCGGTCTGCCCGCAGATCTCACCCGTATCGAGGAGGTCGATCCTTCGTGAGCACCACCGCGCTCGGTTCCCGCGCCCCCGTCCGTCCGCGTCAGGGCGCGTGGTGGCCACCGTTCGCAGCGATCGTCGTCGCTGTGTTCGTGTGGTGGCTGCTCACCACCGTCGTAGCCGGATCCGATTCGCTGGTCCGGGAATTCGCACCGCAGCACGTGGTGCCCGCCCTCGGGGATCTGCTCTCCCGCGGAGTTCTGCTGCCGGATATCGCGGCGAGTATGTGGCGACTGCTGGTGGGACTGCTGATCGCCGCGGTGGTCGGGATCCCGCTCGGGCTGCTCATCGGACTGAACCCGGTCGTCGAGCGGGCGTCGATGCCGGTGGTGCAGTTCCTGCGGATGATCTCACCGCTGTCGTGGGCTCCGATCGCGGTGGCTCTGTTCGGGATCGGACATCAGCCGGTGTTCTTCCTGATCGCTGCCGCGGCGGTGTGGCCGATCGTCATCAATACCGCCGCCGGCGTCCACGGCATCGATCCGGGGCATCTGCTCGTCGCCCGGTCGTTCGGCGCCACCCACCTCGAACAGTTGCGATCGGTGGTGCTGCCCGCGATCCGCGGACAGGTGCAGACCGGTCTGCGCGTCGCCCTCGGCATCGCGTGGGTGGTGCTCGTGCCGGCCGAGATGCTCGGGGTCCGGTCCGGACTCGGCTACCAGATCCTCAACGCCCGCGATCAGCTCGCCTACGACCAGGTGATGGCCGTGATCGTGGTGATCGGTGCGCTCGGTTTCTGCCTGGACTGGGCCGCCCGCCACCTGCTGCGCGAGCGTCGCCGGCCGATCCCGGTCGAGGACGGCGACTCCGCCAAGTCCCTCTGACCGAGGTTCCCGTGTTCTCACGCGGCGGGCGGGGTCCCCGGCTACCGCTTCCATGTGGCGAGCACGGTGCGCACCGCCGTGACGACGGAGAGCGGCTGGTCGAACATCGGATGGTGGCCGGCCGCGGGCAGTACGGTCATCAGCGCGTCGGGACCGAACAAGTCCCGTAGCTGGGCGTACAGGGCGTCGTCGACGATGCCGTGCTCGCTGCGGAAGTACACGACCGGGCAGCGCGGGGTCATCTCCTCGAGACTGCTCCGCGTCTCCCGGCCGATCCGCATGCCGTCGAACTTCCAGGTGTACCCGCCCTCGACGGGCTTCAGGGAGCCGCGGGCGATGTGGTCGAACACGTACGGCTCGGCGTGCTCCTGCGGCGGCACGAGCCGGAAGCGCGCGACCGCATCCTCGACGGTCGGGTACACCTTCGGTGGGCCCGCCGGCCTCGCCGCCTTCATGCGCATCTCGAGTTCCTCGGGGGTGAGATCGCGGATCGGCGAGTCGAGGATGACGACTCCGGCGAGACGCTCCCCCATCCGGTGCGACGCCGCGAACGACACGATGCCGCCCATGCTGTGCCCGACCAGGACGGGCGGTCCGACGATCCCGCCGGCTTCCGCGGCGGCGAGCACCTCTTCCGTCCAGGTTTCGAGGCCGTAGTGGTCGCGGTGGTCGCTGTCGCCGTGTCCGCTCAGATCCAGCGCGACGACGCGCCGGGACTCGGCGAGCTGCGGTCCGATGTGGTCCCACCAGCCCGAATGGGCCATACCGCCGTGGACGAGGACGATGCCTGCCTGTCCCGGATCACCCCAGGCTCGATAGGAGATCGTCGCGCCCGAGACCGTGCATTTCCCGGTTTCGACGGGAGCGGCGAGGGCGTCGACGAACCATTGCGGAGCGGCACCGTTCTCATTGCTCATCACTCGAACTTAAGCGAGGTGTGACGTTCACCAACATTCGGGCCACCTTTCACCTCACGCGTCAGCGGGTATCGCGCGTTCGACGGCGGTTCGCACCAACTCGGCGGCGCGCTTCTCGTCGAAGATCCCCGGGAGCGTGAGGCGGTCCAGGATCAGCCAGTTCAGGGCGAGGTACAGCAGCACGACGGCGTCCTCGCCCCCGGGCAATCCGGATTCCCGGTAGTTGGCCACGTTGAAGTCGAGGTCGGCTCGCACCCGCTCGGTGAGCAGGGCCTGCAGTTCGGGTCGCCGTGTCGCTTCGAGCCGGAGTTCGAGGACGGCGAGATATCCGCTTCGGAAGCCGGTGACGCGTTCGACCACTTCGGTCATCAATTCGGTCATGGACTCGCGGGTCTGCCTCTGCCGCGACTGCGCCACGACGTCCTCCCCGGGGATCAGCCTCTCGTAGTAGCGGTGTCCCACCTGGACGAGCAGCTCGTCGCGATTGGAGAAGTAGTTCGACGCGGTTCCCGCCGGCACCCCCGCTTCCTTGTCCACCGCGCGGAATGTCAGCCCGCGGGCGCCGTCCCGGGCGAGTACCTCGATCGATGCGTCCAGCAGAGCCTGGCGACGCTCGGGATTCGCGCGAACCACTTGACACCACTCCATTCGTAGTACTACGTTCAAACCACTTCAAACATAGTACTACGGACGAGGTGGTTTCTGTGCGAAAGCTCGTCTACTACGTGGCCGTCTCCCTCGACGGCTACATCGCCGGCCCCGACGGCGAATTCGACTTCTATCCGATGTGCGACGACATGTCGTCCTGGATCAGCGAGACGTACCCGGAATCCGTCCCGACTCACGTTCGCGAACTCGTCGGCATGCCGACCGATACGCCGAACCGGACCTGGGACACCGTGGTGATGGGCCGCGGCGCCTACGAACCAGCACTCGCGGAGGGAGTGGTCAGCCCGTACGACCACCTGAAGCAGTACGTCTTCTCGCGCACCCTCGCACCGGTGGACCATCCACGAATCGACGTCGTCGACAGCGACCCGGTCGAACTGATCAGGAAACTGAAAGCGCAAGAGGGCCTCGACATCTGGCTCTGCGGCGGTAGCAATCTCGCCGGGCAGCTCATCGGCGAGATCGATCGGCTGATATTCAAGAGCTATCCGGTGCTCGCCGGCGCCGGTCTCCCGGCACTGTCCGGGAACTTCGCGCCGACGCAGTTCACGGCTACGCGGCGCCGGGAGTTCAGCAACGGTGCGCAGGTGACGTGGTTCGACCGAGCCTGAAAGAGGACAGTCCCTCGCGCACGAAAACCGTTGACACGCAGTTATTTTCCTGGTTCATGCTCGGCGCCCCGGCCCGGCGCGACTCCGGTCAGCGCGCGGGCGATCTGTTCGAGCCGCAGATCCTCCTGATCCGGCTGGGGATGCACGACCGCGGACATCGCCTCACCGTCGAGCATGTGCACGATCGAGAACACGATCGTGGTGAACACCTGTGGGTCGAATCGGGCCGCCACCGGCAGCGCGGCAGCGAATTCCGCGATCTCGGCGTGGTAGCGCGCAGCCAGCGGTTCGAGACGTTCACGCAGCGCCGGGTCGGTGCGGGCCGCGCCGAGCAGTTCGTACCAGGCCGCGTTGATCGGGGCGCGGCACGCGGAGCGCACCAATTGCAGGCTTGCGAGGACCGATTCGTAGCTCCGGTCGATCACGCCGAGCCGCGCGAGGCCCTCCCGGTACTTCTCGAACTGCCGTTTGCGCACCTCGTCGGCGGCCGCGACCATCAAGTCCAGCCGGGTCGGGAAGTGCCGGAACACCCCACCGGAGGACACCCCGGACCGACTGCACACCTCGGCGATGGTGGTCGCGGTGTAGCCGACCTCGCCGAGCGCGGCGACCGTCGCGTCCAGGATGCGCCCGATCGTCGCTTCCCGGCGTTCCTGCTGGGTGCGTGGACGGACCGCGGAGGTCATCCGACGTCGACGTGCTCGGAGACGCGCCCGCGCGCCGGGGCGGGCCCGCGTTCGTCGACGCCGGCGCGCAGGAAACGGCCGGTGCCGACGGTGGTTCCGTAGCCGGGGACGAACTCGCCGTCGCGGAAGACGACCCGTCCGGCGACGACCGTCGCGGTGACGGCGGCGTCGTTGCGGTTCACCATCCGGCGCAGGCCACCGAACTCGGGCATGGGTTCCTCGTGGTAACGCTCGGTCGACTCGTCCAGACCGGCGGGATCGACGACGACGAGGTCGGCGCGGTCGCCGACGCGCAGGTGCCCGGCGTCGATTCCGTAGAAGTCGCCGAGTTCCCCGGTGAGCTTGTGGACGGCCGCCTCGAGGGGCATCACCGGCTTGCCGCGGTCGGCGAAGTCGTGGATGCGGCGCAGCATGCGGATCCCGTAGTTGTAGAACGCCATGTTGCGCAGGTGCGCACCGGCGTCGGAGAACCCGACCGTGACGCCCGGGGTGTTGATCAGGCGGTTCAGCACCTCCGGCCGGTCGTTGGCGATGACGGTGTGCCAGCGGAATTCCCGGCCGTGTTCGACGACGAGATCGAGGAACACGTCGACCGGATGCAGCTTGCGTTCGCGCGCGACGTCGCCGATCGAGCGGCCCACGAGGGACTCGTCGGGGCAGGCCACGATGTCGGTGTCGTCGAAGTCGCGGTGCCACACGCGCGGGGAGAACTTCTTCTCGAAGTCCTGCCGGAACCACCGGCGGTAGGACTCGTCGCGCAGCAGGTCGTTGCGACCCATCTCCTCCCTGAGATGCAGTGCGGCGCGGCCGGATCCGAACTCCTCGAAGACGACGAGGTCGATTCCGTCGGAGTGCACCTCGAAGGTGGTGGGCAGGTGCTGCCAGCGGAACGCACCGCGTCCGAACTTGTTGGCGGCCTTCGCGATCGGACCGAAGATGCGGTGCACCCACCGTTCGGCCTTGGTGTCCGCAGCGGCGAGGACCGAGGCCTTCATGGGGCGACGGCCGAGGCCGGTGCTCGCGAGCGCGAAGAACGCCACGTCGTACTTGGTGTTGAGGTTGGGTACGGCCTGCAACACCCGGCCGCGGCGACGCAGGATCCGATGCAGCCGGCGGAATTCCGACCACGAAGCGTGGGTGGACGGCAGTGTCCGGGACCGGTAGCGGTCTCCGTCGATCTTGTCCCATGGGTTCGTCATGGTGGAGACCCCGAGGAAGCCCGCGTCGAGGGCCTTGCCGACGGCGGTGTCGATGGCGACGAGTTCTTCGCGGGTCGGCTTGTTGACCGAGTCGGTGGAGCGGCCCAGTCCCATCACGGCGGCGCGCACGTCCGAATGACCGATGAACGCGGCGACGTTCGGACCGAGGGGCAGCGCGTCGATCGCCGCGATGTACTCCTTCGGCGACGTCCAGTTCTTCGCGGTCTCGAGTGCGGCGAGCACGTGATCGCGAGGCAGCGCCTCGACACGGCTGAACAGGTCTGCAGCGTCGACCGGCGGCACGAACACCGTCGACAGCGAGCAGTTGCCCATCAGGACGGTCGTGACGCCGTGCCGCACCGACTCGGACAGTCCCGGCGCGACGAGCACCTCGGCGTCGTAGTGGGTGTGCGCGTCGATGAATCCGGGCATCACCCACCGGCCGCGCGCATCGACGACCTCGGTGTCCGGGCCGGCGGGCAACGGTTCGACGCTCTCCGTCACCACGACTCCACCGCGGATGCCGAGGTCGCGGACGACGCCGGGGGCGCCGGTCCCGTCGAACCACAGGCCGCCGCGCACGATCACGTCGAACGGTTCACTCATGAGTCCCCTCCTCCTCGAGTTCGCTCACGATAGCCAGAAAAGAGGTCGCCCACTCTCTAAATCCCGAAATCGATTCACCCCCGGGAACCGCACCCCGATTCGTAGGTTAGGTTCGACTAAGTTCTACGAAGGGTTCGTCACCATGGGAATGCCCCGACTGCGTCCGATTTTCGTCACCACGCTCGCGCTGGCGACCGTATCCGCCCTGGTCGCGTGCGGTTCCGACGACGACAGCACCACCTCGGTCGCAGAGGGCGACGGCGCGTTCCCGGTGACGGTCGAGCACGCCTACGGGTCGACGACGATCGCCGCGGCACCCGGGCGGGTGGTGACGATCGGCTTCAACGACCTGGACTTCGTGCTCGCGCTCGGCAGCACCCCGGTCGCCACCCGTGAGTTCACCGGCTACGACTACCGGCAGCGGCCCTGGGCCGACCGGTACCCCGAGGCCGCACAGCTGCCCGAGGTCGGCGGCATGGAACTCGACTTCGAGAAGCTCGCCGAGGCCGCGCCGGACCTGCTCGTCGGGACGTATTCGCTGCTCGAGGAGGACGACTACGAGACGGTGTCCTCCATCGCGCCGACCGTCGGCGAGCTGCGCGGCTCCGGCGGCGGTCCCGCCTCCTGGGAGGACCAGCTCACCACGATCGGCCGGTCGCTCGGCAAGAGCAACGAGGCACAGCAGCTTCTGGAGTCGGTGCGCGCCGACTTCGCCGACGCCACCGCCGCCAACCCGCAGTTCGCGGGACGGACCGCCGCCGTGGCGATGGTCCTCGACGGTGGCTTCTACATTCTCGAGGCCGACGACCCGCGCAACCGCTTCTTCACCGACCTCGGGTTCGTCACCCCCGCAGAGGTCGGCGCGGTGGGCCCGGAGCGCCTCGACCTGCTCGACCAGCAGAATCTGATCGTTCTCGGCGCGACGAAGGAACAGCTCACCGCCGATCCCCTGTTCGCGGCGCTCGACGTCGTGAAGAACGACCGCACCGTCTACCTGGGCGAGTTCGGAACCGATGCGCCCGCCGCATTGGGCTTCGCGAGCCCGCTGAGCCTGCCGTATCTGCTCGACGTCACCGTCCCGGCACTGGCCGCCGCGACCGACGAGGATCCCGCCACGGTGGTTCCGGCGATCGGCTGACGCACGGTCCGGACTCGGTTCGACGTTGCAACTCCGTGTCCGGACCGCACCCAACACTTGAGCAACTGTTCATATGAGACGGTACGATTCGGTGATGGATGTCGTAGCGATGCACATGAGCGACGGCCTCATCAACGCCCCGACCTCCCTCCTCTTCGGTGCAGTGGCGGCCGCCGGGCTCGCCATCGCGCTGTGGCGGGCACGGACCGAACTCGACGAGCGGACCGCTCCCATGGCGGGTTTGGTCGCCGCGTTCGTGTTCGCCCTGCAGATGGTGAACTTCCCGATCCTTCCCGGCGTGAGCGGACACGTCCTCGGTGGCGCGCTCGCCGCGATCCTCGTCGGCCCGTACACCGGCGCGCTGTGCCTCGCGATCGTGCTGATCGTCCAGGCCCTGTTGTTCGCAGACGGGGGTCTCAGCGCCCTCGGCGCGAACATCACGAACATCGCGCTGATCGGCGTGGCGACCGGCTACGGCATCGCGGTCGCGCTGCGTCCCCTCCTCCGCGGCCGCACCCGTGGGCGGGGCCTGGCGGTCGTGTCGTTCACGGCGGCACTGGCCGCCGTGGTCGCGGCGTCGGCCGGGTTCCTGCTCGAGTACGCGATCGGCGGCGCCTCGACCACCTCGCTCGGGACCGTGGCCGCCTATCTGCTCGGCACCCACGTATTGATCGGCGTCGGAGAGGGAATCGTCACCGCCGCGACGGTGGCCGCGGTCGCCAGGGCCCGGCCCGATCTGGTGTATCTCCTGCGCACCGCGCCGCGACCCGCCCCCGCGCCCGCGTCGGATGTGGCGGCATGAGCCGGCGCCGCCTACTGCTCGCCCTCGCCGCGGTCACCGTGCTGATCGCCGGGGCGCTTTCCTACCTCGCGAGTTCCAGCCCCGACGGCCTCGACTCGACGACCCTGCGCGGGTGCGAGGTCGTCGAGGTCGACGGGACCGAGCGCGTGACCGGCGAGTGCATGGCGACCACCGCCACCGATCACACCCTGTCCGGCAGCCCACTGGCCGACTACGCGGTCGGCGGCCGGGAGTTCTCGACCGGGCTCGCGGGCATCGCCGGCGTGGTCGTCGTCGCGGTCGCCGCCGGCGGTCTGTTCCGATTCCTCGGCCGGCGCCGCGCACCCGGAGAATCGGCGAAACCGTGAGCGGTGCGACCGCGGCGACACGACTCCACCTGCCGGGTACCTCGCCGGTGCACCGGTTGCCGGCGGAGGTGAAGATCGTTGCGGCGGTGACGTTCGTGTTCGTCGTCGTCGCCACCCCGCGCGAGGCGATGTGGGCGTTCGGCGCGTACCTGGCGTTGCTCGCCGCCGTGTGGACGGTCGCGGGGATCCGGCTCTCGTGGCTGGCTCCGCGGATGCTCATCGAACTTCCGTTCGTGGTGCTGGCGGTGTTGCTGCCGTTCGCCGAGGCCGGTGAACGTGTGGTGGTGGCCGGGGTTTCCCTGTCGGTTCCCGGCCTGTATGCCGCGTGGGGGATCCTCGCCAAGGGGACCCTGGGCGTGCTCGTGTCGCTGACACTCGCCGCGACCACGGCGGTGCGGGAGTTGCCGGGAGCTCTTGCGCGACTTCATGTACCGGGATCGATCACCACCATCGTCGTGCTGATGATCCGGTACGCGGATCTGCTCGCCGACGAGGCGCACCGGATGCACATCGCACGGCTGTCCCGCGGCGACGATCCGCGCACGCTGCGGCGTATCGGTGCGACCGCGCGCGGGGTCGGTGGTCTGTTCCTGCGCGCCTACGAGCGCGGCGAACGGGTGCACCTGGCCATGCTGTCGCGGGGATTCTCGGGAACCGTCCCGGCTTTCGGAGATCCCGCGCGCTCCGCGGACTGGCTGCGGGCACTGGCACCGACCGCGGGCGCCGTGCTCGTGTGCGCGACGGCGTGGGTCACGACGTGACCGGCACACCCGCGGTCCACCTGGCCGGCGTCGGCTACTCCTATCCCGACGGCCGGCGCGCCCTGCACGGCATCGACCTGACCGTCGCGGCGGGCGAGCGCGTCGCGGTGCTCGGTCCCAACGGTGCGGGCAAGACGACCCTCATGCTGCATCTCAACGGCGTGCTCACCCCCACCGAGGGAACGGTCGCGATCGGCGGACGGACGATCGGCCGCGACACCCTCCGCGATGTCCGGCGCGCCGTCGGCCTGGTGTTCCAGGATCCCGACGACCAGCTGTTCATGCCCACCGTCGCCCAGGACGTGGCGTTCGGTCCGGCGAATTTCGGGGTCCGTCCGCCGGAGCTCGACGAGCGGGTCCAGGAGGCTCTCGCCGCGGTCGACATGACCGAGCACGCGGACCGCGACACCGCGCACCTGTCGGGCGGGCAGCGGCGACGTGTCGCTCTGGCGACCGTGCTGTCGTGCAGACCCGAGGTTCTGGTGCTCGACGAACCGTCCGCGAACCTCGATCCGGTGGCGCGCCGCGAACTCGCGGAGGTCCTCACCCGGCTCGACGCGACGCTGCTGCTGGTCACGCACGACCTTCCTTATGCGGCGCAATTGTGTACCCGCGCGGTGATTCTGGACGGCGGCCGGATCGTCGCGGACGGACCGATCGACGAGATCCTCACCGACGACACGCTGCTCGCGGCGCACCGGCTCGAACTGCCGTGGGGCTTCTCCGTGCCGCAGCGACGCGGTTGAGCATCTCACCGGGCGGCGGCGAGCCGGCGATTGGTGTGCCCGAGCTGCCGCACGGTCCACGACTCCAGCCGGTCGGTCTCCTCCGCAGTAAGCCTGTCGCACACGAAATCCCAGTGCAGCGCCACCCGATCCCCCACGCGCAGGCCGGGCACGAACACGCCGGAGGCGGTACGCCGGCCGATGCGGCGGGCGGTCTCGGCTCCGAGAGCCAGCCGGGCACCGTCGAATTCGAGTCGCCGCAGGTTCACGACGGCGTCGTCGTCGGACACCTCCAGCACGGTCCCCCACCCGATCCGGCACGAATCGAGGATCCGGAGCGGCTCCGGCATCCCGGTACCCAGCAGCCGCGACCACGGGTACACCCCGAACACGTGGAACGCGTGGGTCGCGGTCACCTCGGATAGCAAGTTCTCCGTCAGGTGCGACCAGTAGTGACCGGCCCGCGCGCCGAACCGGCTCAGCAGTTCACCACCGAATCGCTCCGCGTCGACGCGATCGGTGAGTGCGTTTCCGGTCCAGTAGGCGCGCACCACCCGTTCGTCGAGCGGATCGGCGATCCCGCACTGCTCGGCGATCAGTTGCTGATACGGCCAGGCCCCGCTGAACTGCCGGGCCGCGGCGGCCACCACCGCCGGATCCCCGCCACCGCACGCGGCACTCTCGAGCGCGGCGGCACTCGCCGGACCGCAGTAGCCGAGTTCGTTGGGCGCGTGCGCATACTGCGCGAACAACCGATATCCCTGGGCCACTGCGCTTTCCGCCACGGTCACGCCTTTCCGCGCTGCCCCACCAGCGCCGCCGTCTCCCGGTGGAGACGACCGAAGTTGTAGTAGGCGGCGCATGCCCCTTCGGGTGAGACCATGCAGGTACCGATCGGCGTCTCGGGTGTGCACGCGGTCCCGAACACCTTGCACTCCCACGGTTTGATCACACCTTTGAGCACCTCACCGCACTGGCAGGCCTTCGGATCGGCCACCCGCACGCCGGGCATCGAGAAGCGTTGCTCGGCGTCGAACTCGGCGTAGTCGGGGTGAATTCCGAGCGCGCTCTGCGAGATGAATCCGAGCCCGCGCCACTCGAAGTGGGGTCGCAGCGCGAACGTCTGCGCGAGCAGCGCCAGGGCCTGCCCGTTGCCCTCGCTGCGCACGACCCGGCTGTACTGGTTCTCGACCTCGCATCGCCCGTCCCGGATCTGCTGCAGCAGCATGTGCACCGACGCGAGGATGTCGAGGGGCTCGAAACCCGCCACCACGATCGGTTTTCCGTACTTCTCCGGCACGAAACGGTACGGGCGCAGGCCCACTACGGTCGACACGTGGCCCGGCCCGAGGAACCCGGACAGGCGCAGATCCGGCGACTCGAGGATCGCCTTGATCGGCGGCACGATCGTGACGTGATTGCAGAACACCGAAAAGTTCGTCAGCCCCAGCTGTTTCGCGCGCACCAGGGTCACCGCGGTGGACGGTGCCGTGGTCTCGAACCCGACCGCGAAGAACACCACCTGTTTGTCCGGGCTGTCGACCGCGATCTTGAGCGCGTCGAGCGGCGAATACACGAACCGCACATCGGCGCCGCGTGCTTTCGCTTCGAGCAGGTTGCCCCGCGATCCGGGCACCCGCATCATGTCCCCGAACGTCGTGAACACCACGTCGTCCTGCTCGGCCAGCCACATCGCGTCGTCGATGCGGCCCATCGGGATGACGCAGACGGGACAGCCCGGTCCGTGCACCAATTCCACCGACGGCGGCAGCAGATGTTCGATGCCGTGCCGGTAAATGGTGTGGGTGTGCCCGCCGCACACCTCCATGAACTTGAACTCGTCCCCGGCGGCGAGATCGGTGATCGCAGCGACCAGCGCCCGGGCCGCAGCCGGGTCCCGGAACTCGTCGACGAATTTCATGGTGCCAACCCGCTTTCCCTCGTCGCCGTCATCTCGGCGTCGTGTCGATCTCTGAACTGGTGAACGCCTCGATCTCGTTGACGTAGTCGGCGCCCATCCGGCGCACCTGGTCGAGCGTCATCCGCGCTTCCGCCTCGTCGATGCGGGACATCGCGAATCCGACGTGCACCAGCACCCAGTCGCCGACCTGCAGGCCGGTGCCGGCGAGCAACCGGATGCTGATCGCCCGTTGCACCCCGTTGACGTCGACCTTCGCGAGGTCCTGGTCGGCGTCGAGGATGTCCACGATCCGTCCCGGAATTCCCAGACACACAACAGTTCTCCTCACGGTCAACAGATGCGGGGCAGCGGGTCACCGACGAGCATGTCGACGATCCGGCTGCCCCCGAACGCGGTACGCAGCGCGACGATGCCCTCCGGTTCCGCGAGGATCTCGCCGACGACCGCGGCGTCTTCGCCACCGGCCTCCCCGCGCAGCGCGGCGAGCGCCGCGTCGGTCTCGTCCTCGGCGACCACGGCCACGAACTTGCCCTCGTTCGCCACATACAGCGGGTCGATGCCGAGCAGGTCGCACGCGCCGAGCACCTGCGGCCGGATGGGCAGTGCCTCCTCGTCGAGTACCACCGCGAATCCGGTGGCCTGCGCGAGTTCGTTGCACACGGTGCCGACGCCGCCGCGGGTCGCGTCGCGCATCCACCGGGTCGACGGGGCCGCCGCGAGCAGCGCCTCCACCATCCGGTGCACGGGAGCGGTGTCGGACGCGATGTCCGCCTCGAGCGCGAGTTCGCCGCGCGCGAGCAGCACCGCCATGCCGTGGTCGCCGAGCGTACCGGAGACGACGACCCGGTCGCCGGGCCGAACCAGGTCCGCGCCCAGACGACGGCCGTCCGGTACCACGCCCACACCCGCGGTGCTGATGTAGAGCCCGTCCGCGGAACCTTTGCCGACGACCTTGGTGTCCCCGGTGACGATGTCGACGCCCGCACCCGACGCCGCGGTCGCCATGTCGGCGACGATCTCCCGCAGCCGGGCGATCTCGAAGCCCTCCTCGATCACGAACGCCGCCGACAACCAGCGCGGCCGCGCGCCGGACACGGCGAGGTCGTTGACGGTGCCGTGTACCGCGAGGTGCCCGATCGACCCGCCCGGGAACTGCAAGGGTTTGACGACGTACGAATCGGTGGAGAACGCCAGGCGCTCCCCCGTGGCCACTACGACAGCGGCGTCGCCGAGCTGTTCGAGTTCCGCGTTGCGAAACGCGTCCACGAACACCGCATCGACCAGGGCCGCGGACGCCTTGCCCCCGGCGCCGTGGGAGAGGGTGACGACCGTGTCGAGCAGACGCGGCCGGCGGCGCCGGAACGCCTCGATCCGTTCCAGTACCCGGTCCTCGCGATCCGCGTCGGTGCTCACGTCCCGCCTCCGGTCGTCGACGTGTCGCGCGCGAGACGATCCTGCGCAATCTCCCACAGGCGGTATCCGAGCAGGGCGTGGCTCTCCTGGATGCGGTGGATGCTCTGCGAGCGGACCGTGAAGCAGTAGTCGAGGTCGTCGGAGACGGCCATCCGCCCGCCGTCGTGCCCGGCGAATCCGATGGTGAGCAGGCCGCGGAATCTCGCCTCGGCGAGGGCCGTCATGAGATCGTCCGAGTTTCCGGAGGTGGACAGCGCGATCGCGACGTCGACCGGCCGGGCATGGGCGATGATCTGCCGCGAGAAGATCAGGTCGAAACCGACGTCGTTGCCGAGGGCGGTGACCACGGCCTGGTCCGCGGCCAGGGACCAGGCGGACACCGGGGTACCGCGGGCGGGCCGGCTGAACAGGGACGCGAGGGTCGCGGCGTCGGTGGAGCTGCCGCCGTTGCCGAACGTGTAGAGCCGGCCGCCGCGCGCGAAGGACCGGGCCATCCGCTCCCCCGCGGATTCGAGGGCCGGTCCCCATTCGTCGATCGACGCCTGCTGCAACCGTGCGCTCTCCGCTGCCTTGCTGCGGGCGGACGCGGCGAGGTCGCGCAACAGCGGCGCGGCGTCGCGTTCGTCCGCGTCGATGAACGGATACAGGAAACTCGTCTGCTCCGGTTCGCTCACGGTGTCACCTCTCCGCCGGATCTGCAGAAGCGTCGAGCCGGGTGAGCGCAACGCCCCCGTGCACGACGAGAAGATCGTGCACCGCAACGGATTCCAGGATCGACACGTCGACCTGTTCCTCCCCGGCCGCGGTTCGCACGACAGCGGTGGTGGCGGCGGCGGGCGGGGCGACGACCTCCGCGAGCCTGCCCTCGTCGCTGCACGTCACGCACACCGCGTCGGTGTGGTCTTCTTCGAGGAGCCCCGGATGTTCGAAGACGACATGGGTCAATTCCCACAGCAGGTGGTACATCAGCACGAATCGGCCGGTGGCCGAGACCATCGGATCGTTCGAATCGACCCACAGCACGTGCGTGGCGGCCCCGGCGGGCGGGCGCGGTCCGGCACCGATCCAGATGGTGTCGGCGCCCCACGCCGGGGCGCGTCGCACGATGTCGAGGACGTCGGGTTCGTCCGCGGACGCGACGGCGAGGATCACGTCGCCCGGCCGCACCGCGACCCGGCACTGGGCCACCGGGTCCGGTTCGACCAGCGACACCGCCGGCAGCGCCCGCTTGCCCATGATCACCGGATGCACGAATTCCACGGCCACGTGGTGGGCGTGCGGTTCCCATTGCGGCGAGACCACCCACAGGGTCGCGCCCGCGTGGAATCGTCGCGCCAGCCCGAGCGCCGCGGTCGCCAGGTCCGCGGCGAGTTCCTCCCCGATCGGGTTCTCACCGATCGGCGGGTTCGATTGCTGTGTCGTCGAGGTCATCGCCCACGTCCCGTCTGCACAGGGTCTGCTGCCCATTGTCCCGAAACAGCTTCTCGCCGTTCCGAAGTGGTGGCTAGCCGCCGTGCCAGGGTGGCGCCGATCGCGGCCTGCCCGAGCGACAGCCCACCGTCGTTCGACGGCACCCGACTGTGCGTCAGGACATCGAACCCACTGTCTTGCAGGATAGTTCGAACACCTTCGGTGAGCAGTCGATTCTGGAAGACACCTCCGGTCAGCCCGATCGTCGTGATTCCGGCGTCGGTGGCGATCCGTGCGGCGAGCCGCGCGCTCGCGGTCGCGAGCCCCTGGTGGAATCCCAGTGCCAGATCCGCGGCCGGAACCCCGAGCCGCAGTCCCCCGACCAGGCAGCGCAGCGTCCCGGTCCAGTCCAGTTCGGTGCCGTGCACCGTCATCCGCACCGGCGCCGGCTCGGCGGCGGTACGCGCGAGCGCCTCGAGTTCCACGGCCGCCTGCCCCTCGTACGTGATGCGATGACGCACCCCGAGCAGGGACGCCACTCCGTCGAACAGCCGCCCGACGCTCGTGGTGCACACGCAGCCGATGCCGGACGTCAACTGGCTGGCCACCAGGTCCCGTTCCGCGTCGGTCAGAGCCCCGGCGCACGGCAGATCGTTCAGGTGCGGTGACGTGGGGTCGCCGAGACCGGCGTCGCGCAGCAACACCAGCGCGACCCGAGCAGGGGTCCGCACGGCGACGTCACCGCCGGGCAGCAGGAAGGACCGTAGGTGCCCGGCCCGGCGCATGTCGAGCAGATCCGGTCCGACGAGCAGCAGTTCTCCGCCCCACACCGTCCGGTCACAGCCGTAGCCGGTGCCGTCGAACGCGATGCCGAGTGCCGGCGAACCGATCCTGCCGTGCTCGGTGAGCAGCGACGCGACGTGCGCGTGATGGTGCTGGACGATGTGCAGCGCGATGTCGTGCTCCTCGGCGTAGCGCTCGGCCCATTGCCGCGTCGCGTACCCGGGGTGGGCGTCGGCCACCACGAGTTCCGGGGTGACCCGGTGCAGCGCGGTCAGCTGATCGACGGACGTTTCGAACGCCCGCCGGCTTTCCAGCGACCCCATGTCCCCGAGGTGCGCCGAACAGAACGCGTACTCCTGCCGGGTCAGGCAGAAGGTGTTCTTCAGTTCCGCGCCGACCGCCAGGACCGGCGGCGACGGCCGATCGAGCAGCACCGGCATCGGCGCGTAGCCGCGCGAGCGCCGGATCGGCGACTCCCGGTCGCCGTGGACGACCGCGACCACCGAATCCTCGCAGGGCAGCGCGATCGGCCGGTTGTGCACGAGAAAAAGGTCGGCGATGCCGCCGAGTCGGGTGCGGGCGTCGTCGTCGTCGGTGCACAGCGGTTCGCCCGAGACGTTCCCGGAGGTCATCACCAGCAGGCGCGGCACCGGATTCGGGTGTCCGGGTACAGGCATGAACAGCAGGTGGTGCAGCGGGGTGTACGCGAGCATCACCCCGAGTTCGCCGAGGCCCGGCGCGACTTCGTCCGCCACCGCGGTGTCGGCCCGTTTCTCCAGCAGCACGATCGGGCGCGCGGGCCGGGTCAGTGCCTCGATCTCCTGCCGGAACAGGACACACTGCGACGCGACCGTCGCGACGTCCGGTGCCATCACCGCGAACGGCTTGTCCGGTCGCCGCTTGCGTTCGCGCAGCCGCCGGACCGCGTCCGGGTCGGTGGCGTCGCACATCAGGTGGTAGCCGCCGAGACCCTTGACGGCCACGATCTGCCCGGCCGCGAGGGCACGCTGCACCGCTGCCAGCACCGCGTCGTCCCCGTCGATGCGGTCCCCGCCGCGTTCGGTGTGGATCCGCGGTCCGCAGTCCGGGCAACAGATCGGCTGGGCGTGGTACCGCCGGTCGGCCGGATCGGCGTATTCGCGGGCGCAGCGCGGGCACATCGGGAACGCCGCCATCGTCGTGGCGGGGCGGTCGTAGGGCAGGTCGGTGATCACCGTGTACCGGGGGCCGCAGTGGGTGCAGTTGACGAACGGATGCCGGTACCGGCGGTCGGCGGGATCGTTCAGTTCCCGCAGGCAGTCCTCACACGTGGCGACGTCGGGCGGGATCAGTGTGCGCAGTCCCGGTATGCGGCGGCTGTCCACGATGCGGAAGTCGCGGTCGCCCCGGGGCATGCGCGGAACCGATGTCAGATCGAGAACGTCGGCGAGCGGCGGGGCATCGGCCCGCAGCCGTCGCTCGAACTCGTCGAGAGTGCTTGTGGTTCCTTCGATCTCGACGAACACGCCGGTGTCGTCGTTCCCGCAGTGCCCGGCGAGGCGCAGTTCGGCGGCCAGGCCCGCCACGAACGGCCGGAACCCGACTCCCTGCACCACGCCCCGGACGGTCACGCGGCGGCGCTCGACGGCGCTCGTCACGGCGGATCATCCCGGTCCGGGCCCCGGCCCATCAGTTCCAGTCCGGCCAGGGCACGTTCGGCGCCGGCCTCGTCGACCCGTTCCATCGCGAAACCCATGTGGATGATCACCCAGTCGCCGGGTTCGAGGCCTGCGTCGTCGAGCAACCCGATGTTGATCCGCCGGCTCTCACCCACGACGTCGACGAGCGCCAGCTGGCCGCCGTAGCCCTCGAGCAGCCGGATCACCCGGCCGGGAATTCCCAGGCACATACGTCAACCTCCGGGCCTCGGCCGGGCGGCCCGATCGGGTCGCCGGAGCATCTGCACGGCGCGGCTCACCGCTGCGGCGGCCGGTTCGACCGCGGCGGCGACGGCGGGCGAGAGCCCGATGCCTTCGTCGACGCACTGCGCCTGACATCCCACCACGATCGTGCGGGGCCGGCTCCCGCCCAGCGCCGCGAGGGTCGCGAACACCGAGGCCGGGTCCATGCCGTGCGCATCGACCCCGACCGCGGTGGGGGCGGTGTCCCCGGCTTCGAAGACCCGCACCGCCCCGGGCTCCCCGGTGTCGGGAATCGCGTCGACCAGGACCAGGCCGTCCCACCCGTCGAGCAGGTCGTATGCCAGGTGCATGCCGCGGATTCCGTAGTCCACCAACCGGACTCCTTCCGGTTGCGGGCTCCGGGCAAGGCAGCGCACGACCTCGGGTCCGAACCCGTCGTCCCCGAGGAAGATGTTGCCTACGCCCGCGACCAGAATCCGCACCCCACTCCTCACATGTTCCGGATCCGGAAGTAGCGCTTGAGATCCGGCAACGACTTCACTGCGACCAATGCTGCGCCGACCGCGACGGCGGCGGCGACCGCCGTGGTCAGCATTCCGACGATTCTCATGACTCCTCGTTCCTCGACGGTTGCACCGGGACGTCCGGCACCGGTTCGATCTCGTCCGGCGCGAAATACAGGTAGCGGCCGAACCATTCGTGGAGATCGGCAGCGGGGTCGTCGGTGAGGACGACCCCGACGTGGGTCCCGCCGTCCACGTCTGCGTGGACCGTCGCGACGCGCGCGAGCCGGTCGCGGAAGAACAGGTCCTGCGCGTCGGCCCGCCGGGACGGGTGCAGCCGGACGAGGCTCCCCTGTCCCACGGGCACCCCCTGCACGAACACGGTGTCGAGTTCCGGTCGCACACGGGTGTCCGCTTCCTCGGTCCACCAGTCGACACCGTCGGGCACCTCGGGTATCGGACCGGCACCCGTCGGACCGGCGCCGTGGCCGGGGTCGCGCAGGACGCCGTGCAGTGCCTGGAGCTCATCGGGGGTCATCGCCTCGCAGCGGTCCACGATCTCCGCGGCCCGCGTGTCGGTGGCGCGGGCCTGTGCCTTCTCCTCGTCGGTGAGGGTCAGTACCCGCAGGGTGAGGATCTCGTCGATCTCCGTGGCGTCGAACAGGTCTCCGCCGCTCTGCTCGGCGACGCGCGGGTGGTCGTAGAGGATGATCGGGGACACCAGCACGACGGGCGCCTCCCCCGGCACGTCCGGGTCCGGGTCCCCGGCGAGCACCGGGAAACAACGCTCGTGGGTGCACGTGCCGGCGAGCGCGGCAGCGTCGGCGGGCGGTTCGAGCAGCGAGACGAACCGCGCCTCGGTGGCAGCGAGGATCAGGTGCGCGCCGATCAGCGATCGCCCGATCGCGTCGTCCGCGTCGACGGGCGCGTCACCGGTGTTCGTGACGGTGGCGGACACGCGGACGAGATCGCCGTCGATCGGCCCGATCTCGACGGTCACGGTCGCGTGCACGGCGCGGCGGGTGCGCAGCAGTCGCCCGGCGACCGTGCCGTCCGGTTCGGTCAGCAGTTCGGTGTCCTCCCCCGCGGGCACCGCGACCTCCGCTGCCCCGTGCGCGTTTTCGGTAGCCGCCGCTATCGAAAACGCGTACGAGCACTCGACGGCCTCGTCCCACCCGACCCACGACTGTCCGGCGACGACCAGCTCGGGCACGGTCTCGAACCCGGTGCCGGTGCGACGCTGCACCGTACGACGCTGGAGCTGGAGGAAGCGGAGGGTCACCTCGATCGCCGGCTCGGCCCCCAGAATCCGCAGCACGGTCTGTGCCGCCAGCGCCGGCGGCTCGCCGAGCCCGGACGCGGCGGCTCCGGGCGGCCCGAGAACTCCGAACTGCCAGCGCGAGTGGTTCTTCCGGGAGCTCGCACGGTACGGGTACAGCAGGTAGCCCTCGTAAAGGATTGCGTCGGCGACCGCACGTACCTGGTCCGTGTCGTCGTGTTGCTTCTGCCGTTCCACCGTCACGACGCCTCCGCATCCGTCCCCGCACCGGCTGCGTCGAGCAGTGCGGTGATCGTGGCGTCCAGATCGGTCAGTCCCCGTTCGGCCTTGAACCGTGCCAGTGCGGCCAGCGTCGCGTGGGTGAGGCGCGCGTATCCGCTGTCGGGGAAGTGCGCCCGCATCAGGTCACGCCACACCTGCACCGGAAGGTCGTATCGGGCCTCGCGGTCCCACGGCACCTGCTCGGCCGCGAATCCCGTTGTGCCGCGGGTGAAGACGGTACCGCTGAACAGGGCCAGCAACGGCACCGCACCGTCGCCGAGCGCGTGCAGATAGCGCGAGGCCGCGACGTCGAAGTCGTACGTGCAGGCCAGTGGCAGCGTGGTCTCGCACGCGCCCTCGAATCCCTGCACCACCGTCGACGCGTGCAGCCACGGGAAGGGCGCAAGGGTCGTGCCCCACCGGTCGCGCGTGCCGAACAGGTCCGTCAGCGCGGCTTCCTCGTCGGGACCGTAGTTCCGGCGGCGCGGTTCGATGCGGAGCTGGCACCGCAGTGCCAGTGCGTGCACGGTTGCGCCCGTGCCTTCCCGTATCTCGAGTTTCGCCAGCAGGGTCGGCGCGGCCGCGTACGGTTCGGGCGCGATGTCGACGACGCTGAACTCGAGCGCGGTCACGACGGTGCCCCCGCGTCGACCGGACGGCTGCGCCGGGCAAGTGTGTCGAAGAATCCGTCGAGTGCGGCACGCGCGTCCTGTCCGCCGTCGAAGCCGCGCCACACCCGCCGCAGCCTGCCCACCAGTTCGTAACACGCGTCGATCGGCACGAGGTGGCACGTGGGTTCACCGCGGTCCGGTACCCGCACGATCAGTGCCTCCACGTCGGGCAGCGGTGCGGTCAGCGCCGGGTTGTCCACGAGGACCGCGTCCCACATGCCCAGCGGCAGCTCCGATTCCGTGGCACCGGCAGGTCCCGGATAGAACGCGACGGTGCGACCGAGCGTCGAATTGTGGAAGAAGAACGCCAGCGCCACCGGGATCTCGAGGTCCTCCCACCGGCCCGGCGCGAGCGTGAAGGACGGGAACGACAGGTACCGGTCGGGAACGGCACGGAACCGCAGGTCCGCACCCTGATCGGTGAAAAGGAGGTAGCAGGGCCGGCATACGCACATCAGACGCCGGGATTCGAGATCGACGACGTGCCGGTGCGCCTCGTCGAATTCGATCGCACACATCTGGCACCGCTCCGCCGCGGGAACCGGTGTGGCCGCGGCGATACGGCCGAGAACTTCGGAGACGGTGGCCATCACGTCACCCTCGTGGTGGGGCGAGCGGAGCGACGGGGTAGATCACTCGGACGAGCGCCGGGCACGGCGATCGACAGCGTTCCGTCGCGAACCAGCACCGGCAGGGGTTCGAGATGCTCGACGGCAGCGTCGTCCACTCGTGCTCCGGCGGCGCGCACGTCGAAGTGGGCTCGGCATCCCGGGCAGCGCAGTACCGCCCCCGCGTCGCCGGCCCGCCGGTGCAGCACCGCACCGGCGAACGATCCACCGCATACGGGGCAGAGGTCGCGGTAGGCGAGATACCGACCGTCGAGGCGGCACGCCAGCACCGGCAGACCGCCGATCGTGAATCCGCCGACCTCCCCTTCCGCGAGCGACTCGAACTCCGTTACTGCCCACCACTTCCCGCTCACGTCGGAATGGACGTGCGCGAACAGGGTTTCCGGGCGGATGAGGCCGTGATCGTCGTGTTCGGTTTCCACGTCGAGTTCGGTGATCTCCGGCGCCGCCGCCCGCACGGCGTCGCGCACTGTCAATTCGAGCGTGGCCGCCGACGACGGGCATCCCCGGCAGTTGCCGAGCAGCCGCAGGCGCACCACCGATCCGTGGATGCCGAGCAGGTCGACGTCGCCGCCGTGCGACTCCAGGTACGGGCGGACCGAGTCGAGCGCGGTGCGCACCCGGGTCGTCACGTCGTGCGGGTGCAGGCCGTGGACGAGTAGCAGACTCGCGACCAGGTCGTCGCGTGCGACCGCGTCCACGGCTCCCGGATACACGGCGATCGCGTCGAGGATCCGGGTCAGGCCTGCCCCGTACAGATCCAGCACCTCGCGGACGAGGTCCTCCGCGCGGTCGCGTGCTGCCGGCCCGGCTACGGAACAGGCATCGAGCAGCGCTTCGATACGGTCACCGGATTCTCGCCACCGCTCCATCCGTCACTCTCCGGTGACCGACTGGGTCGGCGAATGCACCTTCTCGAGCGTCTTCCCATCGCCCAGGTACATGTGCACGCCGCACGGTAGGCACGGATCGAAACTGCGCACGGTGCGCATGATGTCGATGCCCTTGAAATGCTCGCGGTCGTTCTCCTCGAAGATCGGCTGGCCCTGCACCGCGTCCTCGTAGGGGCCGGGTGTTCCGTAGCTGTCGCGGGGGCTGGCATTCCACGGCGTCGGCGGATACGGATGGTAGTTGGCGATCTTGCCGTCGCGGATCACCAGGTGATGGGAGAGCACGCCGCGCACCGCCTCGGTGAATCCGCAGCCGATGCCCTCGTCCGGCACCTCGAACGTCTCCCACGTCTTGGTGCGGCCGGCGCGGATCTCCTCGAGCGCCTTCTCCGCGAAGTGGAGCGCGCACGCCGCCGCGTAGGCCTGGAAATAGGTGCGGGCGCGGTTGCGTTCGAGGGTGTTGCTGCCGTGCTTCGGAATCTTCCATTCGAGCGTCACGGGCGGCTTCAATGCGGTCTTGGGCAGGTTGATCTTGACACTCGATCCGGTCGACTCGACGTAGCCGATGTTCACGAGACCGGCCAGCGCGGTCGACCACAGCCGGGCCAGCGGTCCGCCGCCGGTGTCGAGGGCCAGGTGGTCGGTGCCGTCGAACCAGCGCGGCGACATCACCCAGCTGTACTTGTCCTCGAGGTCGCGTTTCTGCGGGTGCGGGTTGGTGTGCTGATTCCACGGGTGGCGGCGGTCGACCGGATTGCCCAGCGGGTCCGTCTTGACGAACATCTCCTGGTCGGTCCAGTCCTCGTAGTACGACGAGCCGAGCAGGATCCGCAGCCCCAGATTGATGTCGACGAGCGAGGTGGTCACGAGTTTGCCGTCGACGACCACCCCCGGCGTGACGAACATCTTCCGGCCCCAGTTCTCCATGTCCCGGTAGGAGAAGTTGCAGACCTCGGGGTCCTGGAACGCACCCCAGCAACCGAGCAGGGTGCGCCGCAGACCCACCTCCTCGTAGCCCGGCAGCGCTTCGTAGAAGAAGTCGAACAGGTCGTCGTGCATCGGCACGACCTTCTTCATGAATTCGACGTAGCGCATGAGCCGGCTCATGTAGTCGGTCATCAACTGCACCGTGGCCACGGTGCCCACGCCGCCCGGGTACAGCGTCGAGGGATGGACGTGGCGGCCTTCCATGAGACAGAACATCTCTCGGGTGGACCGGCTGACGTGCAGTGCCTCCCGGTAGAACTCGCCGCTGAACGGGTTCAACGACCGCATGATGTCGGCGATGGTGCGGTAGCCGTGCTGGTCCTCGTGCGGTGCGCGGGTCTTCTCGGCTCGCGCCAGGACGGACGGGTTCGTCTCCGAGACCATCTTCTCGCAGTAGTCGACGCCGACGAGGTTCTCCTGGAAGATGTTGTGGTCGAACATGTATTCGGCCGCTTCGCCGAGATTGACGATCCACTCCCCGAGATGCGGTGGCTGCACGCCGTACGCCATGTTCTGGGCGTAGCACGAGCAGGTGGCGTGGTTGTCGCCGCAGATCCCGCAGATGCGGCTGGTGATGAAGTGCGCGTCGCGCGGGTCCTTGCCCTTCATGAACAACGAATACCCGCGGAAGATCGACGAGGTGCTGTGGCACTCGGCGACAGTGTTGTTCGCGAAGTCGATCTTCGTGTAGATGCCCAGGCTACCGACGATTCGCGTGATGGGATCCCAGGCCATCTCGACGAGCGAGTCGGTGGAGCTGGAATCGGGAGTGGTGGCTGTCATCGAGCTGGCCTCTCTCGGAACTTCGGCTGCACGGAACGTCGGCTGTGCACCTACCAGGTGCGGGTGGCTCCGGTCGTCAACTTCGTGCCGGGCGTGCGCCACGACGGCTCGTGGTCCAGGGTTCGTCTCGTGATCTTGCGCAGGTTCCGGATGACGGAGCCGTACATGCCGATTGCGGTGCTCGACACCAGACCTCCGGGAGGTTCGTCCATGAACGGCATGAACTTGTCGGGGAATCCCGGCATGGTGCATCCGATGCAGATACCGCCGACGTTGGGGCAGCCGCCGATGCCGTTGATCCAACCGCGTTTGGGGACATTGCATCTGACGACCGGCCCCCAGCAGCCCAGCTTGACGATGCATTCCGGCGAACCGTATTCGGTCGCGAAGTCGCCTTGCTCGTAGTATCCGCCGCGGTCGCAGCCCTCGTGGACGGTCTTTCCGAACAACCACTGGGGACGCAGCGCCTCGTCCAACGGGATCATCGGCGCCTGATCCGTCGCCATGTACAGCAGATAGGTGAGCGTCTCGGACAGATTGTCCGGCTGGATCGGGCAACCGGGCACACAGACGATCGGGATGCCCGCCTTGGATTTCCAATCCCAGCCGAGATAATCGGGGACCCCCATCGCGCCTGTGGGGTTGCCCGCCATCGCGTGGATGCCACCGTATGTCGCGCAGGTTCCGGCGGCGACGATCGCCGTGGCCTTGGGTGCCAGCCGGTCGAGCCACTCACTGGTGGTGATCGGCTGCCCGGTCTCCTCGTTGTTGCCGAAACCGCACCAGTAGCCGTCGTCGTGGAGCTTCTCGTTGGGAATCGACCCCTCGACGACCAGCACGAACGGTTCGAGTTCACCGCGGTCGGCCTTGCGGAACCACTCGAGGAAGTCGTCGGCGCCGCCCTCGGGTCCGCACTCGAAGTCGATCAGCGGCCAGTGCACCGCGACCTTCGGCAGACCCGGCAACGCTCCGAGCGCGATCTCCTCGATGGTGGGTTGCGTCGCAGCGGTGAGCGCAACGGAGTCGCCGTCGCAGCTGAGACCGGCATTGATCCACAGGACGTGGATCAATGTGTCCTCGGCCGCCTGCGCTTGTGGTGTAGGCATGCTGAGCCACCTTCCGGAGTGCCGGTTCACCCCTGCGCTGTCGGAGTCGACCGTCGGCCCACTTGCACAGCGCTTCTCCTATTAGGGACCCGATCGCGACGGCTTGTCAACGAAGGTCCGGTTTACGCTCTCGAATAACGTTCGGGCCGACGGCGATCGGCGATCCAGTCGTACCACGCGGTGAGGTTCTCCCCCGTCGTCGCGGACACCGCGATCGCCTCGATTCCCGGGTTGATCGATTTCGCGTGCCGCACACAGGTTTCGATGTCGAAGTCGACGTAGGGCAGCAGATCGATCTTGTTGACCAGAACCAGGTCGGCGACGGCGAAGATGTGCGGATATTTGAGCGGTTTGTCGGTTCCTTCGGGGGTGGAGATGAGGACCACCCGGCCCTGCTCTCCGAGGTCGAACAGGGCCGGGCACACCAGATTCCCGACGTTCTCGACGAACAGCAGGGTCCCCGTCCGGGGGTCGAGTGCCGTGAGCGCGTCGTGCATCATCTGCGCGTCCAGGTGGCAGCCCGCCCCGGTATTGACCTGCACCGCAGAACAACCCGTCCGGCGGATGCGCTCCGCGTCGAGCAGGGTCTCCTGATCGCCTTCGATCACCGCGATCGGACCGGATCCGGACAGGTCCCCGATCGTCCGTTCGAGCAACGTGGTCTTTCCGGCGCCGGGCGAACTCATCACGTTGAACGCGGTGACGCCACGACCGGCGAGCCAACCCCGATTGCGTTCGGCCAGAACGTCGTTCTTCGCCAGTACCCGTTGCTCGAGCGTGATGGTTTCGGAGGAGCCGGCCCCTGCGGCGTCCTCACCGTGCCCGTGCCCGTGCCCGTGTCCGTGTTCATGAGCGTGGCCGTGCCCATGACCGTGCTCGTGCTCGTGCTCGTGCTCGTGGGGCACCGTGATACGGGGGCCGGCATCGTCACCGCATCCACACGTGGCGCACATGCGATCAGCTCACTTCCATCGACACGATCGTCAGCTCCCGACCCGAACACACCTCGACGTCTGCACTTCCGCACGGGCACAACAAGATCGGGTCCGTCAATGTGAAATCCGCACCGCACTCCCGGCAGTGTCCGACGCCGTCCGGCGTCTCCAGATCCAGCCGCGCGCCCTCCGCGGCGGTGCCGGTCGCCGCCAATTCGAAACAGAAGTACATCGAGTCCGGAACCACCGCACACAAAGCCCCGACGACCATGCGCACGCTACGGACGCGCCGACCGCCGGCGCGTTCGCACACCGTCTCGACCACATTCTGCGCGATCGACAGTTCGTGCATACGACCTCGTTCCGCCTGCTTCACAGGCTCGTATCCACGATAGGCTGCGCTCGCCGACCCCGATGGCGGAATCAGTCGTTCTCGTGGGAGTGCGCGGCGTGCTGGTGCGTCGCACCGATCGAATGCAGCATCTCGTGCACCGTGTCGTCGACGAGCCGATACCGCACAGCCCGGCCGTCGCGTGTCGCGGCGACCCATCCGCGGTCGCGCAGCAGCCGCAGCGCGTGCGAAACGGCGGTGCCGGTCATGCCGAGCGCGGTCGCGAGATCGGTGACGCGGATACCGGGCGCGTGGTGCAGGCACAGCAGCATCCGCAGACGATTGACGTCGGAGAGCAGTTCGAATCGTTGCGCCCACCGCTCGATGTCCGGGGTCCGCAGCGCCGCCTCCGCACATCGGACGTCATCGGGGTCGAACACGGGCCGGCTTTCCACGGGCCGAGTGTACGGTGCGCGAATGACCATGTTCGACGCCGTCACCGCCACCCCGGCGCTCCTCGTCGACCGCGACGTGCTCCACCGCAACATCGAGCGGATGGCCGAATCCGCACGGACCCGGGGCGTGACGCTGCGCCCGCACGCGAAGACCCACAAGAGCCCCGACATCGCGCGACTCCAGATCGCTGCCGGCGCGATCGGATTGACGGTCGCGACGGTGTCCGAGGCGGAGGTGTTCGCCGAGCACGGCTTCGACAATCTGTTCGTCGCGTACCCGCTGTGGGTCGACGCGGCCCGCGGCGCGCGGCTCGCGGCACTCGCGGACCGTACGCGTGTCACGGTCGGAGTCGATTCGGCGGAGGGGGCGCGGGCACTCGCGACGCACGCGGGCACCGCGATCGAGGTTCTCGTCGAGGTCGACAGCGGCCACCACCGCACCGGAGTGGCACCCGGGCACGCAGGTGAGGTGGCGGCCGCGGCGACCGCGGCGGGACTGACCGTCGCGGGGGTCTTCACCTTTCCCGGTCACTCGTACGGACCGGGACGGCCCGGCGCCGCAGCGGCCGAGGAATCCGTAGCCCTGCGAACCGCCGCGGGCTCTCTGCGCGGCGCAGGGATCGAACCGCAAATCGTCAGCGGGGGCTCGACTCCCACCGCCTACCTGGACACGGCCGCGACCGAACTACGGCCCGGCGTGTACGTCTTCGGCGACGCCCAGCAGCTCGAGCTCGGCACGGTCACCGAGGAAGCGGTCGCGCTCACCGTCCTGGCGACCGTCGTCTCCGTCCGTGACGGTGTCGTCGTGCTCGACGCGGGGAGCAAGTCGCTCGGCGCCGATCGGGCGCCGTGGGCCACCGGGTACGGCCGGATCCTCGGGGTTCCGGACGCACGGATCACCGCACTGTCGGAACACCATGCGACGGTCGAGTGGCCGCCCGGCCCCGAGGTGCCGCGCCCCGAGCTCGGGGCGCGGCTGCGGGTGATCCCGAATCACGTGTGCAACGCCGTGAACCTGGCGGACGAACTCGTCGTCACCCGGGGCCACGACGTCGTCGGCCGCTGGCCGGTCAGCGCCCGAGGCTGCACCGTCTGAACGGGCTCACTCGACGAGAACGGCGACCGTCTCGGCGATCAGGGCCGGCTTGTCGCCACCCTCGACCTCGACGGTGTAGGACAAGATCAGGTTCGCGCCCTTGGGGGTGCGGTCGACGGACTTGACCGTGGCACCGGCGCGGACCTTCGACCCCACCGGCACCGGCGCAGGGAAGCGCACCTTGTTGGACCCGTAGTTGACCCGCATCTTCAGGCCTTCGACGGTGAAGATCTGCGAGCCGAGGACCGGCAGCAGCGAGAGCGTGAGGTAGCCGTGGGCGATCGTCGTCCCGTACGGGCCGGACGCGGCACGCTCGGGATCGACGTGGATCCACTGGTGGTCGCCGGTGGCGTCGGCGAACGTGTTCACGCGTTCCTGCGTGATCTCGAGCCAATCGCTGTAGCCGAGGTGCTCGCCGACAGCGGCTTCGATCTCGGCGATGCCCTGGAAAACGCGCATGTTCTGGACTCCTAGGTGGTCGGGCCGGCGGTCGTCAGTGCTCGGCTCGGGTGAGGGTGACTCGATAGGTGTAGTGCTCCGGCAGAAAGTAGCTGACCGACAGTTCGGTCGGCGTGCCCTCCGTGTCGGAGTAGAGGCGATCCACCCGCAACATCGGATGGCCCACCTCGCAGCCCAGCTCCGAAGCGACCTCGGCGGTCGCCGGGGCCACGGTGATCGACTGTGCGGCCTGGACGATCGGATGCGGCAGGTGCGGCTCGAGCAGACCGATGAGCGTGACCTTGCTCGACGCACCCGCCGCCAGTTCCGGCGCGTCCTGCACGTACGCGGCGATCGGACCCGGCAGCCAGATGGTGGTGTGGACGAACGGCACACCGTCGTGCAGACGGCGGAACGTCACCGAATAGAGCAGGTCCGTGTCGAGCCGCAACCGGCTGGCCGCCTCGATGTCGACCTTGCGGTGCAGCGGGGTGACGATCTCCATCGTCGTGTCCGCGGACAGCGCGAGCAGGTCCTCGATCGAACCGTGCGGGCGCCCGTACCGGCGCCCGGGTTCGTTGGCGAACGTGCCGCGTCCGGGAACCCGGTACACGACGCCGTCGGCCACGAGGTCCTGGAAGGCCCGGCGCACCGTCTGCCGGCTCACGCCGTGCCGCTGCGCGAGTTCGGCCTCCGTGGGCAGCCGGACCCCGTCCCGGTACCGACCGGACTCGACGGCCTCGCGCAACTGCCGTGACAGCTGCGCGTACGCCGGCTCCGACTCTCGTTCCCTACCGCTCATGACGCGGGGATCCTACCGATCCGGGATCGGGTCAGATTCCGCCGCGGGCCACGAGCTGGCTCGCGATGACGTTGCGCTGGATCTCGTTGGTGCCCTCACCGACGATCATCAGCGGCGCGTCGCGGAAGTAGCGTTCGACGTCGTACTCGGTGGAGTAGCCGTAACCACCGTGGATGCGGACCGCGTTCAGGGCGATCTCCATGGCGACCTCCGAGCAGTACAGCTTCGCCATGCCCGCTTCCATGTCGCACCGCTCGCCGCTGTCGTACTTCTCCGCGGCGTAACGAGCCAGCTGCCGGGCGGCGGTCAGCTTGGTGGCCATCTCGGCGAGGTAGTTGCCGATGGACTGGTGCTTCCAGATCGGCTGGCCGAAGCTCTCGCGCTGCTGCGCGTACGCCAGCGAGTCCTCGAGTGCCGCGGTGGCGACACCGAGGGCGCGCGACGCGACCTGCAGGCGACCGGTCTCAAGGCCCTTCATCATGTGTGCGAAGCCCTTGCCGGGCTCGCCGCCGAGGATGGCGTCGGCAGAGATGCGGTAGTTGTCGAAGCTCAGCTCGCAGCTCTCGACGCCCTTGTAGCCGAGCTTCGGCAGGTCACGCGAGACGGTCAGTCCCGGTCCGTGCTCGACGAGCACCACGGAGATGCCCTTGTGGCGCGGCGTGGCCGTCGGATCGGTCTTGCACAGCAGCGCGATCAGGCCGGAGCGGCGGGCGTTGGTGATCCACGTCTTCGCGCCGTTGATGACCAGGTCGTCGCCGTCGCGCTTGGCGGTGGTGGTCATGGCCTGCAGGTCGGAGCCACCGCCGGGCTCGGTCAGGGCCATCGTCGCCCGGATCTCACCGGTGGCGAGCTTCGGCAGGTACTTGCGCTTCTGCTCCTCGGTGCCGAACAGGGTCAGCAGCTTCGCCACGACCGTGTGGCCGCCCATGGCACCCGACAGGGACATCCAGCCGCGGGCGAGCTCCTCGGTGACCTGCACGTAGCAGGGCATCGACACCGGCGAGCCGCCGTATTCCTCCGGGACCGCCAGACCGTAGATCCCGATCTGCTTCATCTGCTCGATCCACTTCTCGGGGTACTCGTTGGCGTGCTCGACCTCTTGCACCGTCGGCTTGACCTCGCGGTCGATGAAGTCGCGGACGGTCTTGACCAGGAATGCTTCTTCGTCGTTCAGGTTGTAGCTCACGCAAGTGACCCTTCGGTTTCGGAGCGGGCCACGCGGACCCGAAACTTTGTACGGCCATTTTGTGTAGCACGGCATGCCATTGTCAATGGAGGTTCCGACGAGCACCCCGTTTGTTTCGAGAGTTTTCGGTGATAGGACCCGCTGCGCCTACCTATGGGGTGGCGCAACCCGCCACAATGGCCGTACATTTAGCGCCGTTCCTGCCGCCCGACTCTCCATGAGGTTCTCCGTGACTCCCGAGCAACACGTCCGCAGGCGAGCGGTGCTCGTCGCCCCCGGCTCCGACGAACGCAAGGCGTCCAAGGCTCTCGCCTCCGCCGCCGACGAAGTCGTCCTCGACCTCGAGGACGCCGTCACCCCCGCGCAGAAGGACGCCGCCCGCGACCTCGTCGCTCCCCTGGTCCGCGAGCACGGCAGCGGGCGCACGGTGTCGGTGCGCATCAACGGACGCGGCACCCCGTGGTTCGAGGACGACCTGCGGGCGTGCGCCGAACTCGGCGATGCCCTCGCCTCGATCGTGATCCCCAAGGTGGAGAGCGCGGCGGACCTCGCCGAGGCCGATCGCATCCTCGGCTCGTCGAACGCCGTCGTCCAGGCGCTCATCGAGACACCCGCGGGTGTGCAGCGCATCGACGAGATCGTCGGCGGTGCCCGCGTGGCGGGTGTCATCATCGGATACGCCGATCTCGGTGCCGCCCTGGGCCGTTCCCGCACCGCCGCCCCCGAGCACTGGATCTACGTGCAGGATCGGGTGCTGCACGCCGCCCGCGCCGCGGGTGTGCAGGCCGTCGACGGACCCTTCCTCGGCATCGCCGACGACGACGCCTTCCGTCACTCGGCACGCTGGGTCGCCGATCTCGGATTCGACGGCAAGTGGGTGATCCATCCCGCCCAGATCGATTCCGCTGCAGCAGCATTCACTCCCACCGACGACCAGGTCGAGGCGGCTCGCAAGGTACTGGCCGCTCTCGACGAGGCCGAGGCGCGCGGCGCCGGAGCCGCCCAGCTCGACGGACAGATGCTCGACGAAGCCGTCGCCGTCGCCGCCCGCCGCACCCTGACGAAGATCGGAGCCTGAGATGACCACTCCTGCAACCGAAGCCGCCCACGTCGGCGGACCCTACTTCGACGACCTGACGGTCGGCCAGGTGTTCGACACCGCCCCCGCCGTCACCATCACCGACGGCCTCGCCGCGACCCACCAGGCGATCCTCGGCGACCGCCTGCGCCTGGCGCTCGACACGCACCTGTCGACCGCGGTCGCCGCGGGCCCGATCGCGCACGCCGGCCTGGTCACCGATCTCGCGATCGGCCAGTCCACGCTCGCCACCCACCACGTCAAGGCCAACCTGTTCTACCGGGGCCTGCGCTTCCACCGGTTCCCGCGCATCGGCGACACCCTGTACACGACGACCGAGGTCGTCGGTCTCAAGAGCAATTCCGTCAAGCCGGGACGCGCCGCGACCGGGTTGGCGGCACTGCGGATGAACACCGTCGATCAGCAGGGCCGTACCGTGCTCGACTTCTACCGCTGCGCGATGCTGCCGCTGAACCCGGCGACCGATCCGGCGACCGCGACCCGCACCGACGACCTGTCGTCGATCGGCCCCCAGGACGAACCCGAGTGGGCCGCCCCGGCCGACTGGAACCTCGCCGAGTACCGCAATCGTGTTCCCGGAACGCATTTCGACCCGTCGCTCGCCGGCGCGGTCCTGCGCTCGAGCGGCGACGTGGTCTCCAGTGCACCGGAACTCGCGCGGCTGACGCTCAACATCGCCGCGACCCACCACGACGAGCGAGTCGGTGCCGCCGGCCGCCTCGTGTACGGCGGGCACACGATCGGTCTCGCACTCTCGCAGGCCACCCGCGCGCTGCCGAATCTCGTGACGGTGCTCGGCTGGCAGTCCTGCGACCACACCGGACCCGTGCACGAGGGCGATACCCTCACCAGCGACCTGCACGTCGAGTCCGCGACCCCCCTGCCCGACGGCGGCGGTGTGCTGAAGCTGCGTTCGTTGGTGTTCGCGCACCGCGGCGGTGCCGCGAATGGGAACAGCGGGGAGACCGATCCTGCGCCGGTGCTGGATTGGAAGTTCACCGCGCTGATGGCCTGAGTGCCGTTTCCGTGCTTCCGAAACCGGCGTTGTGCGCGATTCTCAGGTGAGATTCGCACACAACGCCGGTTTCGTTCCTGTCGCCGCCGTACCTATCTCCCGGCGATCTCGTCGATCAAACCCCACGACAACGCCCGCTCGGCACCGAGCGCGACGGCGGTGACGAACAGGTGCAGGGCGCGCCAGCGACCGATCCGCCGCGGCACGCTCACCGTCCCGCCCGCCCCGGGGATCAAGCCCATCGAAACCTCGGGCAACCGGAAGACCGTGTCGGGCGCGGCGACGATGCGACCGGCGAACGCCGGAATCTCGATGCCCGCGCCGACGCAGTGACCGTGCACCCGGACCTCGGTGAGGTCGCGCAGGCGCGCGACCAGGCGACCGGCACCGCCGCGGGTGCGGATCAGGTGCGCGAGCGCGGTGTCCGGGGTGCGCCCGAATTCGTCGAGGTCGCCCCCGGCGCAGAACGACGGTCCCGCACCGTCGAGGACGACCCGGCCGATGCTGTCGTCGAGCAGCGCGACGCCGAGCGCCTCGACGAGAGCATCCCGCAACTGCGTGCCGTAGGCATTGCGGCGTTCGGGCCGGTTCAGGGTGATGTGCAGAGTGTCGCCGTCGCGGGCGATCAGCACCGGTTCCTGCGGGGCCGGCGGCGGCAGCGGACGCGGACCGCGCTCGTCGAGCCACCGATGGAACTCGGGACCGCCCTGCAGCGTCGAATAGCCGAGCGACTCGACGTCGATCGCCGCCGGCACCGGCAGTGTCTCCGCGGCGCGCAGCACCTGACCGGCGGTCAGCGCGGCGTAGGGGTTCCGGATGACGGCCGCGACGAACCCGGCGATCGCCTCGTCGAGGTCGTCCGCCCCCACCACCGTCCGCTCCCGCGGGTCGGGACCCGCGACGTAGGTGAGGTCGAGGGCATCGAGCAGCAGGCCCAGTTCCGGTGCCTCCTCGATGTCGCTGCCCCCGAACCGCCCGATGAGCAGGCGGTCGCAGTCGCGGGCACGGTCGGCGGCGACGGAAAGCAGGTCGTCGGGCGCACCGTCCAGCTCGACGACCAGCACGGGTGCGTCGAGCACACCCCCGTCGGTGAGCAGCGGTAGGTGGGCCGCGCCGGCGGCGAGCTCCGCCACTCCGATCGTCCGAACCGGGGTCTTGTCCAGTGACGCGTCGACGTTCATCCCGTTCACCATTCGTTCCGCCTCGAGGTCGTCACCGCCCGAAGGCGGTTCCATCGGCCCCATCCCGGGGCAATGTAACATCGGCCACGTGTCGACCGGTCCGAGCCCTGATCCCGTACAGGACTGGGCCGAGAGCGGAATCGCCGCTCTGACCGGGTTTCTCGACGGTCCTCCGCTGATTCCACCCGGGCGCGCCGCGACCCGGGCACGGGAGTTGTCCGGCTTCGTCGCGACCGCGTCCAGCGGGGCGGTCCGGCTCGACGGCGCCCGGTTGCTCTCCGAGCGCGCCGCGTTCACCGGTCACCGCA
>NZ_JBMBTE010000030.1:0-51145 GCF_048897285.1 Rhodococcus sp. O3 | reverse complement strand
GACCTGGCACCCGATCAGAGCCCGAGCTGATCAGAGTCTCAGCTGATCAAATACCCAGCTGAGACCGCAGCCGCAGCACCCCGAGCACGATGACCAGCACGACCGCGACGGTGACCGCGGCGAGCGCGATCCAGCCGGTACGGACCACGCGATCGCGGTCGGTTCCGGCGCCGAGAGCCTGCGGGCCGTAGAGGAACGCCGCGGTCGCCGCGGCACCGATCACCAGGCCGCCGAGATGTCCCCACAGCGAGATGCCGGGGATGGTGATGCTGATGAACACGTTGAGGGCGACGACGGACAGCACCGGTGCGGGGCTGCGCCGCAAACGCAGCAGGATGACGGCCTGCGCACCCATGAGCCCGAACACGGCGCCGGACGCGCCGGCGGTGACCGCGTCGGTCTGCATCAGCACGACCGCCGCGGAGCCGCCGAGCAGCGACAGCAGGTACACGGCGATGTAGCGGGAGCGACCGAGCACGATCTCGGTGTCGCGGCCGATCACCCACAGGGCGAACATGTTGACCGCGAGGTGGATCGGACCGAAGTGCAGGAAACCGCTGCCGAGCAGGCGCAGATATTCGTCGTTGCCCGCGATCATCGGCGGCCACAACGCGAGGTCGCGGAACAGGCCGGATCGCAGCTGGTTGTTCATCACGCTCGACGACTGCGCGGCCGTGATCGCGAAGATCAGGACGTTCAGTCCGATGAGGATGTAGGTGACCAGCGGTGTCGGATGGCCGCTGCGCACGGGGGCACCGGCGACGGTGCGGGCCTGCGGGGTGGCGCTACGGGCTGCGGCGACGCAGTCCACGCACTGTTGTCCGACCGACGCGTCGCGCAGGCAGTCGGGGCAGGCAGGTCGGCCGCAGCGGGTGCAGGCGAGCAGGGTGGGACGGTCGGGATGGCGAACGCACCGCGGCTGGGGCGGACGGCCGCCCCCTTCGGCCGCCGGGCCCCAGCCGGGGTTCGTCATGGAGTTCCTTCTCAGGCGATGGTGATGCTTTCGATGACGACGGCGTCGACCGGGCGGTCGGCCCGGTCGGTCGCGGTCGTCGCGATCGCGTCGACGACCTTGCGCGACGCCTCGTCGACGACCTCACCGAAGATGGTGTGGCGACGGTTGAGGTGCGGCGTGCGGTCGACGGTGATGAAGAACTGGGAGCCGTTGGTGCCCGGGCCGGCGTTCGCCATGGCGAGCAGGTACGGACGGTCGAACTGCAGCTCGGGGTGGAACTCGTCGCCGAACTGGTAGCCCGGGCCGCCGCGGCCGGTGCCGGTCGGGTCGCCGCCCTGGATCATGAAGCCGTCGATGACACGGTGGAAGACCGCGCCGTCGTAGAACGGACCACTGGTCTCGCCCTTGGCGTTCTGCGTCTTGTATTCCTTGGTGCCCTGCGCCAGGCCGACAAAGTTCTCGACGGTCTTGGGAGCGTGATTGCCGAACAGCGAGATCACG
The DNA here is from genome assembly GCF_048897285.1 of Rhodococcus sp. O3. Lineage (NCBI taxonomy): Bacteria > Bacillati > Actinomycetota > Actinomycetes > Mycobacteriales > Nocardiaceae > Rhodococcus > Rhodococcus sp. O3. The sequence continues at coordinate 49,689 of NZ_JBMBTE010000030.1, read as the reverse complement.
ATGTCGCCGCGGTTGGTGTGCAGCGTGGCGGTGGCGGTCTGAAGAGGTGAAGTCACCTCTCCATCGTGCCATCCGGACATCTCGTGCGGGAGGAGTGCCCGAAGTGCGCGCCGCGCCCATGTCGGGGCACGTTGTGCCGACGCAACTTGTGTCGCACCTTGTGTCACAGTGGAACGATGACGCGTTCGAAAGAGTCCGGAAGCCATGGTGGATCCGATACCGCGCTCGCACATCCGCTGCTCGCGAATCCGCTGCTCGCGAATCCCCTGCTCGTGAATCCCCTGCTCGCGAATCCACTGCTCGCGAATCCACTGAAGGAATCGACCAGCATCGGTGGTGCACTGCAGGTGGTGGGTCAGGGTGCGCTCGCGCTCGCGCACGGTTCCCTGAGTGCGGGCCTGCTCGTGGCCCGCAGGTCGGCGGACGCCGCGAAGACGGTGCTGAGCCGCGCGCGTCGTACTTCTCCTGCCGGGGTGGTGGCGTTGGCATCCCACTCCGACGGCACCCGCCCCGGCCGCGGTCGCAAGGCTTTGATCGTGGCCGGCGCCGTCGGTGCGGTCGTGGCCGGCGGTGTCGTGTTCTTCCGGGCGCGGCGTTACGAGCATCCCCCGGTGGCGCCGGAGCCGCCGCGCGTCGATCAGGCTCGGCCGGTGTCGGAGGGCACGGCGGCTGAGGGCACCGACTGACTTCGAGTTCGGAACGACGGCCTGGTCACCCGGTGGTACAGGTGGCCGGGTCGTCGTTTGCTGCCTGCCGGTCGATCTCGCGGGCGGCGACGCGGATCTGACGGTCGACGATGTAGCAGGACAGGGCGTAGACCACTGCGAGGAGCACGAACAGGATCGGTACTGCGGCAAGGATTTCCATGTGACGCCTCCGTCGGCGACCCGGGATCACCGGGGGAAGGGGGACGGTCGGGGGTGTCAACGTCGACATGATCAAGAGTACGGACCCCCCGGCCGCCCGGCAGGCTCACATCCACCCAGTGGACGTGATTCCGTTCACATGCCACAACGACCTCGGGTTACCGGTCGGTACCGATATTCCGGATCGTGTGTTTTACCTCACATCGACGTGGATACTGGCCAGTAGGAACCCGATCGTGGAGGCCCGCGATGTCAGAACCCATCCAGATCAGTGAAGAACAAGCCCGGGCGGTGGCCGAGGAGGCCCGCGAATCCGGGTGGGAGAAACCCTCGTTCGCCAAGGAACTGTTCCTCGGCCGACTCACCCTCGACCTCGTCCACCCGTTTCCCCGTCCCACACCCGACGAGGACGCCCGCACCGAGGAATTCCTGGCGAAACTGCGCCGGTTCTGCCTCGAGATGGACGGCGCCCGCATCGAACGCGATGCGCGAATCCCCGACGAGTACGTCGCCGGGCTGACCGAACTGGGCTGCTTCGGCATGAAGATCTCGCCGGAGTACGGCGGGCTCGGACTGTCGCAGGTGGCCTACAACCGTGCCCTGATGCTGATCGCGTCCGTGCACCCCAGCCTCGGGGCGCTGCTGTCGGCGCACCAGTCGATCGGCGTTCCGGAACCGCTGAAACTGGCCGGTACCCCAGAACAGAAGCGGGCGTTCCTGCCGCGCTGCGCGCGCGGCGCGATCTCGGCGTTCCTGCTCACCGAACCGGACGTGGGCTCGGACCCCGCCCGGCTCGCGTCGACCGCGACCCCGGTCGAGGACGGCTCCGCGTACGAACTCGACGGCGTGAAACTGTGGACCACCAACGGCGTCGTCGCCGAACTGCTCGTCGTGATGGCCCGGGTGCCGCGCAGCGAGGGTCATCGCGGCGGCATCTCCGCGTTCGTCGTCGAAGCGGACTCGCCGGGCATCACCGTCGAACGCCGTAACTCGTTCATGGGACTGCGGGGTATCGAGAACGGGGTGACCCGCATGCACCGGGTGCGGGTTCCGAAGGAGAACCTGATCGGCCGCGAAGGCGACGGCCTGAAGATCGCCCTGACCACGCTGAACGCGGGACGCCTCGCGATCCCCGCGATGTGCGCGGGGGCCGGCAAGTGGTCGCTGAAGATCGCCCGCGAATGGTCCGCGACCCGGGTTCAGTGGGGCCGACCGGTCGGCGATCACGCCGCGGTCGCCGCGAAGATCTCCTACATCGCCGCCTCCACCTACGCGCTCGAGTCCATGGTCGAGCTGTCCGGTCAGATGTGCGACGAGAACCGCAACGACATCCGGATCGAGGCGGCTCTGGCGAAGCTGTGGTCCAGCGAGATCGCCTGCCGGATCGCCGACGAACTCGTCCAGATCCGCGGTGGTCGCGGCTACGAGACGGCCGCGTCGCTGGCAGCGCGGGGTGAACGGGCGGTCCCGGCCGAGCAGCTGATGCGGGACCTGCGTATCAACCGGATCTTCGAAGGCTCCAGCGAGATCATGCGGCTGCTCATCGCCCGCGAGGCGGTGGACGCACATCTGAAGGCGGCGGGCGAGCTCGCCGACCCGAAGGCGAATCTCGAGGAGAAGGCCAAGGCCGCGGCGAAGGCCAGCGGCTTCTACGCGAAGTGGCTGCCCAAGCTCGTCGCGGGCAAGGGCCAGTTGCCCACCTCGTTCTCCGAGTTCGGGCAGCTCGCGCCCCATCTGCGGTACATCGAGCGCAATTCCCGCAAGCTCGCCCGCTCCACGTTCTACGGAATGGCCCGGTGGCAGGCCGGTCTCGAGAAACGGCAGAACTTCCTCGGCCGGATCGTCGACATCGGCGCCGAACTGTTCGCGATGGCGGCGTCGTGTGTGAGGGCCGAACGGCAGCGGGCCGACGGCCACCCGGACTCGGCGGGCGCCTTCGAACTGGCGGACGTGTTCTGCCGTCAGGCCCGGCTGCGCGTCGACAAACTCTTCGACGAGTTGTGGACGAACACCGACGACCCCGACCTGCGCCTGACCAGCAGCATTCTCGAGGGCCGCTACGCGTGGCTCGAGCACGGCGTGCTCGATCCGAGCGAGGGCACCGGGCCGTGGATCGCGGCATGGGCGCCGGGACCGTCGACCGAGGAGAACCTGGCACGCCACTTCACCGAGACGCGGCATCGAACCCAGTAGTCCCCCCGAAACGGCGAACGGCCCGCACTCGAAGAGAGTGCGGGCCGTTCGTCAGGAGGTCAGAATCCGCCGCAGTTCGACGGTGCCGGCGCGCCGTTGAAACGGTCGAGCAGGTACGAGACCGACTCCGGCATGCCCATCAGCATCGGCGACAGGTGGTTGACGACGAAGCCCGGCAGGATCGGCGGGGTCGGGTTCGGCGAGAACTGGACGGTCGCGCCCTGTGCACACCAGTCCAGTGCGAGCTGGCGGCCCTGACCGAAGGGCACGGCGTCGTCCTGGGTGCCGTGCTGCAGCAGCACCGGGACCTGCGGCTTCAGGCGGCCGATACGCTGCTCGTCGACGATGGCCCGCGCCTTGGGCAGGCGCTCGAGGACGACGGAGAGCGGTTCACCGGTCCGGGTGTAGTCGCTGGTGCGCTGGAAACCGTGGCGGAAGATCGTCTCGGGGACGCACTCGTTCGCGACCTGGGCCAGCATCTCGCGGCCGTAGTCGTTGATCTCGGCGTCGATCTCATCGGAGATCTCCGGGTACGCGTCCTGCAGGCCGTTGATCGTGTAGCCGATGACGCCGGTCAGCGCGGTGCCGTCGATCTGGGCCAGGGTTGCGGCGAGATCGGCCGGCGGAGCACCCGCGTAGACGCCCTGCAGATCGAGGTCGGGGGCGTAGCTCGGAGCGAGTTCGGCGGCCGCCGCGGCAGCACCGCCACCCTGCGAGTAACCGAAGATGCCGACCGGACCGTCGTCGGGGATCGACGTGCCCGGCAGTTGCTGCGCCGCGCGCGCCGCGTCGAGCACCGCGTGGCCTTCGGCGAGGCGGTTGACGTAGGTGTGGTGTCCCGGGGTGCCCAGACCGTCGTAGTCGGTGACGACCACGGCGATGCCCTGCAGCAGCATCGCGTTGATGGAAATCAGTTCGTACTCGGTGAACAGATCCAGCGGCGGGTTGTAGTCCACCAGGTAGTTCAGGGCCTTCGACGGCGCGCAGCGGTCGCCCTGACCCTGGGTGCCGGGCGCGAGCACGACCAGCGGTCGCTCACCCGGACCGGACCACGGGGTGGACGGTTCGAGGTAGGTGCCGCCCACCGCGTTCGGAACCCCGTTGGCGTCGTGGCTGCGGTAGAGCAGGCGGGTGCCCTGGGCGGGGAACACGCCGTTCGTCGTGGGGACTCGGATCGCGAGATCCGAAGGCTCGCTGCGCAATACGTCGCCGGGGCTGCCGGCGGGCAGCGGGCTCGGCGGCACATAGAAGTCGCCCTCGGCATTGGCGACCGCGGGAGCCGCGAGCACGCTCCCCACCACCGCGGCGGAGGTCACCGCCGCGGAGAACCAGCGTCCGACCCTGCCGATCGCCATACTTCCCCCAGATGTTCTGTGTCCTGCATTCGAAAGTCAGCTGCGTGTGCCCCATCGCACAAGCGGTACGGACTGTAACACGTAACTTACCCTTGCGTAAGGTCCAGCCCCAGCAGCTCACCGCACGACGAACTCGCAGGTCAGCCCTTCAACGCCGCGCGCACCGCCTCGGTGTCGGCCTGCGTCCACCCCTCGGGGTCGAGGATCTCCGCCCACAGAGCCGCGGCCTCCGGGCCGTAGGAATGCCCGTAACCGTCGGGCACCTCGGCCGAGAACACCATGTCCAGGGTCACCTGCCAGAACGTCACGAACGGCATCCAGCGCATCCCCGGATCCACATCGGACCCGAGGGGTTCGCGCAGCCAGTCGGGCTTGTGCAGCAGCAGATCGAACGACCACCAGGTGATCGGATCACTGCCGTGCTGCCAGAACACGATCCGCGGAAGTTCCCACGGCTCAGGCAGATTCGCGTCCCCCGGGCTCGCCGCGAAGCGAATGTTGCGACCCTCGTCGACGATCGGCAGACGTTCGAGCGAACCCCGATCCCGCTGCTCGGTGATCCGCCCCCACGGCTGCGCGAAGTTGGGGGTGCCGACGAACAGCGCGCCGTCGGTCCGCGCGACCAGGTCGGAACCGGACGCGAACGCGGACTGCCCGCCGTACGACCCGAGACTCTCGCCGAAGACCACGAGCTTCGGCCGGGCCTCCTCCGGAAGACTCAGCCACACCTCGTAGACGGCCTCGAACAGTGCCCGCCCGGCCTCCATCGGCGACTCGCGGTCGGCGATGAACGCGAGCGGGCTCGGCAGATACGAGTACTGCATCGCCGCGATCGCCGAGTCCCCGCCGTTGAGGTACTCGAAGGAGTCGGCGACGCTGCCGTTGACCCAGCCGCGACCGGTCGTGGTCACGACGGCGAGCGCCTTCCGGTCGAAGCCGCCGGTTCGCTTCAGCTCGGCGACGACCCGCTCGGCGATGCCTTCGATGGTGTCCGCCGACACCCGGCCCGCGTACACGCGGATCGGTTCCCGGGCGGGCCGTCCCGTCACGGCCTCGATCTGCGCGGCCGACGGTCCGCCGGCGACGAACGTGCGTCCTTCCCTGCCGAGGGTGTCCCACGTCTCCGCGGATTCCGGCGACCCGGAACGTTCCGGCGCGGTCGGCTGCTCCACCCCCTCCTCGGTGCCGGTGTCCGCGATCGCGGAGGCCTCCTCCGCAGCTCCGAGAATTCCCCGGTACAGCGCACCGTTGACGAGCACGACGAGCAACGCCACGACCACCACGAGCGCGGTCACCCGCGCAACCGGCGCCGGCGTGTAGCGGTCGACGAACTGCGCGAGCTTGTTCGTCCCCGCGCGCAGGCCCCGCCCGATCGCCAACAGCAGCAACGCCACCACCAGGGCGATCAGCAGAACCGGCAGATAGAGGGACCGCTCGACCCGTTCCATGGTCACGAGGTCGCGGACGATCTGCTGCCACCACGACCCGAGAATCAGGAAGGTCGGAACCACCACGGCCGCGACGGCCGCGAGCACCCACCAGCCGACGCGGCGCGTTTTCGGCGACCAGTCCGGATGCACACCGCAGCGCCGCAGTGCCCACGCGATCAGGCAGCCGACGCCGTATCCGGTCGCCACGCCGATACCCGTCGCGACGCCCTGCAGATACCAGGTGCGCGGCAGAAGGGACGGGGTCATCGACCACACGAAGAACAGCAGCGCGAACGCGAGACCGACCGGGTGGAACGAGCGCGCGAAGGCCCGGGCGCGCGTGGGGGCACTCATCCTCGGGAGTGTAGGGGCGCAACCGTCCGGTTCGTATCGACACGCCGTACACCGCTACCGTCCGGTATGGGCCCGGATGAGCGATTTCGGTAGCAAGATGTAGGCGGTTCGTTACCTGCGAAGCGAGAGGGCTGTCATGGCAATCGGGGTCGGGCTCCGGATCGGCAGAGTCGTGTCCACCGCAGTGGTCGCGTCCAACGAACCGGGCACCCAGGATCCCGTGGTGATCGCCCGGGACACGGTCCTGCACATCGACGAGGACGGCACCACCACCCTCGGTTCCTACTCCTCCCACAACGAGGCACGCACCCTCGCCGGGTTCCTCGCCCGGGTCGGCGACCCCGCGGGTGTCACCGCCAGCGACGGTCGCGTGTACCGGGCGGAGGACGCGATGGCGACCGCGATCCAGTGCCTGCTGAACGAGACCGAACCGCTCCCGAAGTTCGGGGGCGCCGACGACGGATCCGAGCCCGGCTACACCGCGACCTACCCTTCCCACTGGGATTCCGATGCGGTCGCGTCGCTGCGCGCGGCCCTCGACTACGCGGATCTGCGGCACGTGGACCTGGCGTCGGACGCCCAGGGCGCCGCGACCTGGTATGCCTCCGAGATTTCCGAGACCCCCGGTCAGCTCATCGGTGTCTTCCACATCGACGACGCCGGTTCGACGGTGACGCTGGTGCGGTCCGGCGTACCGGCAGGCAAGGCGTTCCGGGTACCGACGAAGGGCGCACCGTCACCCGCGTCGCAGCTCGCGACCGCGCTCGGCTCGTTCGGGTGGCTGCCGCCGAATCTCGACGCGGTCGTCGTGATGGGTGACGGGATCGTCGCCCGCGACCGCTCGTACATCCAGGAGATCGCGAACAGCATCGCGACGAAGCTGACGGTCCGCACCCTCGTCGGTCCGGGCCCGGAGCAGACCGCCGCGCTGGGTGCGGCGATCCTGGCGGCCGGTTTCGTGCCGGCCCGGGAGACGAAGCGTGCCCGCATCGGGCTTCCGCCGTCGTACGACGAGACGGATGTGCTGACCGGTGGGATCGCGCGCATCCGGGCACGGGAGATGCTCGAGGCCGGGGAGAACGACGTCGTCGCGGCGCGGTTGCTCGCCGTCGGGCCGGACGACGAGGACGACCTCGAACCGGACACGACCGAGCACGACGAAACCGAGAAGCGGTCGCGCAAGCCGCTGATCCCGATCGTCGCCGGGGTCGCGCTGGTCGCCGTGCCGCTGCTCGTGTTTCTCCTGTGAGACAGGTGCCCCGGTGAGACGCCGGGTCAGGCGTCGTCGGTGATCGCCGCGAGCTCGGCGGCGTCCTCTTCGCCGAACTTCTCCTCGAGCGCCTCGGGCGTGTAGTCCAGGTCGATCTCCTCGACGGGACGGCCGCGCGCGGACTCGATCGCACCGAGCCGACGCTGGGCGCGGTCCGCCGCGTACGCCACGAACTCGTCGGGGTCCAACCCGAACGGCTGTTCCTCGAACTGATCGTTGATCCACTGGATCACGCCGAGCGCGTGCGGGAGCAACTCCCCCATACGTTGTTGCACCACATCCCAATTCGCGTCGTCGGCGGCGACGTGCCGGCGGCACGTGAACGTTCCCCACGCCATGTGGCGGCGCTCGTCGTCACCGATCCGCCGTACCAGCTCCTGCATGCCGGGCAGGATTCCGCGGGTCGTGCACACCTTTTGCCACGCGTAGTAGCCGGTGAGGGCGAGGCTGCCCTCGATGACGTGGTTGTAGGTGACGCTCGCGCGCACCTGGTTCGCCGGACTGGGATCGTGTTCGAGGATCCGCAGGGAATCGGGTAGTTCCTCGTAGAACAGCGCGCGGTAGTGCGGGTTCTCCGCGACGTACGGCAGCAGGTCGCCGGTCAGTCCCACCGCGTCCATCCACAGCCGGAACACCTGGGTGTGCTTGGCCTCCTCGAAACAGAACTGCGTCAGGTACATCTCGTCGCCGAGCCGGTTCTCGGCGGCCATCGCGCGCAGGAACGGCTGGATGTCCTGGGTGACGGCCTCCTCCCCCGCCGCGAAGTGCGTCACCAGATAGGCGCTGCTGCGTTTCTGTTCGCTGTTCAGGTCCGTCCAGTCCGCGACGTCCTGCGAGAAATCCAGGTCGAGGGGATCCCAGAACTTGGCGTTGCCCTTCGCGAACAGGCGCAGCGGGAAGGCGTCCCAGTTCAGTCCGCCTTCCCGCAGCGACGCGAATCCGTCTCGCCGCGGTGATACCTCGGTCACCCGTCCAGGCTAACCCCGTACCACCACCACGACCTGCGTTTTCAGCCTTCGAACAGCGTCTCGCCGGGATAGCCGCCGTCGGCGAACCCGGGTGGGATCGCGAACACCGCCGAACCGATCGGGGTGATCCACGGGTTCAGCGCGTCGTGGTCCGCCAGTCGCTGCTGCACCGGCACGAACTGGCGGTCGACGTCGGCCTGGTAGGCCGCGAAGAGCAGGCCCGCGTCGTCGGCGTCGTCGTAGTTGTAGCCGCGCCGCAGGAACTGCTCGTCCGCATTGCGCGGCCGTGCCCGGGCCATGTGCGATTCCGGTGGGATCACCGGGATGCCGTACCGGTCGACCGCGTCGAAATCGGGATCGTCGTGCTCGGCCGTGCCGGTGAGCGGCGCACCGTTCGACAGCGTGCGACCCACGGTGAGTTCCCTTGCCGGACGATCCAATTCGTCCCAGGTGTCGAGTTCCATGCGGATACGCCGCAACACCAGCGAGGACCCGCCGGCCAACCACGGGGGCGACCCCGGATTCCACACCCGGCCTTGGAATTCCGTGCTGCCCGCGGCGGGATTGACGGTGCCGTCGACCTGCCCCATGAGGTTGCGCATGCTCGCACCCTCGGGCCGGGTGCCGGGGGCGTGCCGGAAACCGCGCTGCACCCACCGCACCGACACCTGCGAGCGCACCGTCCGCGTGAGCGTACGCACCGCGTGCGCGACCGTGACGGGATCGTCGGCGCACACCTGGAGCATCAGATCGCCTCCGCTCCAACGGTCTTCGAGCCGGTCGACGGCGAACGCGGGCAGCGGTCGCAGCCATTCGGGCCGGACCGTCTCCGCATCGCCCGGCGCGAACACCGCGGGACCGAACACCCCCGGGCCGAATCCGACGGTGACGGTCAGGTTTGCCGGGTCCTCCGCGAGTTCCGGTTCGGTGTCGCCGAGGCCCCCGGTCCCGGTGGTGAGCCGGTACGCGTCCTGAGCCCAGACCTTCAGCACGCCGACGAGCGCGCGCCGATCGGTGCCGGGCAGCAGGTCCAATGCCACGAACGACGCGAACGCCTGCGGTTCGGTCTCGATCCCGGCCTGGTGGGTGCCGTGGAACCCGACGATGCGCGGGTCCTCGTCACGGGCCGTGACGCGGCCGATCCCGGCGGCGCCCAGTCCGACCACGCCGAGCGCGGCGGCGCCGCCCCCGAGCAGGCGCCGCCGCGTGAGCTCAGCCACCGTGGTTCGCCCCCTCCTCGGCACTCGGTACGTAGTTCTCGCGCGCCCCGGCGAAATCGCGGACCTGCGAGGTGAAATCGATCGACGAACCGTCGCTGAAGGTCAACGTGAACTCGATGTCGGTGCCGGGCGTGACTGGCTCGATCAGATCCATCAGCATCAGGTGATCGCCGCCGGGAGCGAGGCTGTGCCGGCTGCCGGCGGCGACGGTCAGCCCGCCGTCCATCTCGCGCATCGCCATCGCGCCGTCGGCGGCGGGAGCCATCTCGTGCAGTTCGGTCCGACTCGAGACCGGACTCGAGACGGACACGATCCGGACGGCCTGGTCGCCGGTGTTCTCCAGTTCGGCGAACGCACCGGTCATCCCGCTCTCGGCGGCCTTGGTCCACGCCGACGACACGACGATCGTGTCGGCCGCGGTCGCGGGGTCCTCGGATCCGCACCCGGCGGCGGCGAGCGCCGCCGCTGCGATCGCGGCGAACGCGAGGAACTTGGTCTTCTTCATGAGGGGTCTCCCGTACGGGTCTGTGCGCACGCTGGCGCGCGATCACCCCAGGCGGGTGATCGTGGAAGGAAAGGAATCGGTGTCAGACCGTGACGGGTGGGCCGCGCGGAACGATGCCGACGGACCGGCGAAGACCGCGCAGGACCGGCGGCCGGGGAGCAACGAGCACTGCGCCGGGCACGCGGAGAGGCGTGAACTGGGTCGGCGCGACGCGACGCAGCGAGGCGAGCACGAACCGGCATCCGCGTTCGGCGGCCGCAACCAGTAGTGCCGCCACCGCGATCGCCACGGCGTGGCCGGCGATCATCGCGGGTCCGGGAACGTGGAGGTGGCCGGTGTCGAGGGAGAGCACGAGGTGCCCGAGCACCTGACCGGCGACGAGAACCGCCGCGACGGGAAGCCTGGTGCCGGCGGCCACCACCCCGACGGCGAGCGTCGTTGCGATCAACAGCGCGACCGCGCTCTGGGAGGGAGTACCGCCGCCGCCGAGTGCGTGCGCCGCGATGCTCACGGCTCCGGAAACGGCGCCGGTCAGCCCGCCGCGCAGGCGCGCGACGAGGACTTCGGCGGTACTCATGACGACAGGATACGACTTTCTACGACGGTTAGTAGTAGCGGTCCGGTAAACTTGTCGACATAATGTCGATATGATTGCGACAGGCCGTCGGCAAATCCGGCGCCTCCTCCCCGCCCTCGTCTGCGAAGGACCAGCATGTTCCTGACCCTGCGCGAACTGTGGTTCGCGCGCACCCGATTCCTCCTGATGGGTGCGGTCGTCGCACTCATCTCGATCTTGATGGTGATCCTCTCCGGCCTGTCCTCCGGCCTGGTCACCGACGGCGTGTCCGCGCTGCAACGCACACCCGTACAGGCGTTCGCGTTCGCAGAAGGCACCAAGACCGACTCCGCATTCTCCCGCTCCGTCGTCACCGACGAGCAGGTCGCCGCCTGGCAGGAACGGCCCGACGTCGCGGAGGCCGCCCTGTTCGGCAACGCGATCGTCAACGCCAAGACCGGCGCCGGGATCCCCGTCGACCTCACCCTCTTCGGTATCGAACCCGGCTCCTTCCTGGAACCGGCCGCCGCCGAGGGCAGCGCCCTCCAGCAGGCCACCGACATCCTCGTCAGCGACAGCGCGCGCGACGCCGGCATCGAACTCGGTGACACGGTCGTCGTCGACCGTCTCGGCACCGAGCTGACCGTCGTCGGGTTCACCGCCGACAAGCGCACCTTCGGGCACGTCGACGTCGCCTACGTGCCGCTGCCCACCTGGCAGGAGATCCACGCCGGCGTGAAGGTCGGCGAACAGCCGCAGCCGGACATCTACCGCGAGGCCAGCGTCGTCGCGTTGCAGGGCGTCGACGGCGGGCTGCCCGACCTCGCCGCCGGGGATGCCGCCGCGGGCACCGTGTCCAAGACGCTCGAGGAGTCGTTCGACTCGTCGCCGGGCTACTCCGCCGAGATGATGACCATGTCGATGATCAAGGCGTTCCTGTACGCGATCTCCGCGCTCGTCGTCGGCGCGTTCTTCAGCATCTGGACCGTGCAGCGCAGCCGCGAACTGTCGGTGCTGCGCGCGATGGGTGCGTCCACCGGCTTCCTGCTGCGCGACGGACTGCTGCAGGCCGTCGTCGTGCTCGTCGCCTCCGTCGCCCTCGGTGTGCTCATCGGTCTCGGACTCGGCTCGGGCCTCGACGGCTCCGGCATGCCGTTCGCCCTCGAGAGCGGACCGATTGTGCAGGGTGCGGTGCTGCTCATCGTGCTCGGCCTCGTCGGTGCCGCCGTCGCCGTCGTCCGCATCACCCGCGTCGACCCCCTCACCGCACTGGGAGAAAACCGTTGACCGCCACCACCTCCACCCGCGCCGGGCTGGCCCTGACCGACACCTGCCTGAGCTTCGGCGACGGCGACAGCACCGTGCACGCGCTCAACCACGTGACTCTCGAGGTCGCGGCCGGGGAACTCGTCGCGATCGTCGGCCCGTCCGGCGCCGGCAAGTCCAGCCTCCTCGCGGTCGCGGGCGGCCTCACCCGCCCGACCTCCGGAACCGTGACCGTCGACGGCGTCGACATCACGGACCTGAAGCCGCGCGAGCTCACCCGGCTGCGCCGCGATCGCGTCGGGTTCGTGTTCCAGTCCGGGAACCTGATCCCGGCGCTCACGGCCCGCGACCAGCTCCGGCTCGTCGAGAAGATCACCGGACGCGAGGGCCGCGACCCCGACGAGCTGCTCGAATCCGTCGGCATGAGCCACCGCGCCGACCGCCGGCCGGGACAGTTGTCGGGCGGCGAACGTCAGCGCGTCGGTATCGCGCGGGCGCTGATGGCCCGGCCGGCGCTGCTGCTCGTCGACGAACCGACGGCCGCGCTGGACCGCAAACGCAGCCACGAGGTCGTCGAACTGCTCGCCCGTGAAACCCACGAGGCGGGGGTCGCTACGATCATGGTCACCCACGACCACGACGTGCTCGGCCACTGCGATCGGGTCCTCGAGATGGTCGACGGCGGGCTCGGGCCACACGACTGAACCGCCGGATACGAGAGGAGGGTCCGTGCCGAAGATCTCCGCGGCGACGGTCGTCGAGCACCGCGCCGCGCAACGGCGGGCCCTCCTCGACGCCGCTCGCGAACTGCTCGCGGAGGCCCCGGACCGGGCCCCCTCGCTCGCCGACGTGGCCGCGAGGGCCGGTCTGGCCCGGTCCAGCGTGTACCACTACTTCGGGTCCCGCGACGACCTGTTGCGCGCTGTCGTCGAGGACATGTTCCCCCGCTGGAACGCCAGGATCGTCGCGGCGATGAACACCGTCGACGATCCCGCGGAACGCGTGCTCGCCTACATCGAGGTGAACCTGCGGCTCGTCGCGGAGGGTGAGCACGCCGTCATCGGTGTCCTCGCGACCTTCACCCCGCAGGCGTTCACCGACGAACGGATGCACGCGCTGCATCAGGAGCTGGTCCTCCCCCTGCTCGACGCGTTGCGCGAGCAGGGGCGGCCCGACCCGGAACTCACCGCGGAGTTCATCAACGCCCTCGTCTACAAGGGCACCGAACTGCTCGAATCCGGCCGCAGCCTCGACGAGGTGCTGGACACCATCCGGAACCTGGCCGGGTTGGGATCGGAACGCACGAGCTTCTAATCGCCGCGTGTTTCACGTGAAACAGCGCGTTCGTTGCCGACGCGCTCACGAACTGCGGGCGCAACCTCCCCGGCGAACCGTTCGAGATCGGCAGCGGTATCCGAGCCGAGGAGGAACGTGCTGGTGCCGTGGCGCAACGTCAGCTCCGCCAGCTGCTCGGCCCACACCTCCGCAGGTCCGTGCAGGAACCTCCCGTCGGCGGTGTCGTCGAACGTCCCGGCGATGTTGTAGAGCCGCCGGATCACCGCCGGATCACGCTTCGCCGCAGTCGCGGCCGCATCGACCTTCGCGGTCATCGCGCCGAGCGCGTCCGGGCCGGCCGCGAACGAACTCGGCAGCCAGCCGTCCGCGTACCGGCCGGTGACGGCCAGCATCCGGTCCCCGTACGCCCCGAGCCAGATCTCCGGCTCGTGGGCGGGGCGCGGCCCCCGCTTCGCGCCGTCCAGCCGGTAGTACGTGCCGTCGAACCGCGCCGGCCCGGCGTCGTCGGACCACAGCGTCCGGATCACCGCGATCGCCTCGACGAGCGCATCGACCGACTCCCGGGGGCTGCGCCGCGGCCCACCGTTCGCAGCGACGGCGTCCCAGAACGCCCCGGCACCCAGCCCCAGTTCGACGCGCCCACCGCTGAGCCGGTCGAGTGAGGCCGCGCTGCGGGCCAGGATCACCGGGCCGCGCAGCGGCAGGTTCGCGACGTTCGGAGACAGGATCAGCGACTCCGTGCGGGCCGCGATCCAGGTCAGCAAGGTCCAGGTGTCGAGGAACCGCGGCTGGTAGGGGTGGTCCTGGACGGTCACCAGATCCAGTCCTGCCCGTTCCGCGACGAGCGCGAGTTCGACGACCGCGCCCGGATCGGCGGCGGTCGGTGTGAGGGATACCCCGAATCGCAGTTCGTGTCCGAAGTCCGGCACGGTCAGGACTTCCAGGACTCGGGATCGACGCGGTGCCGGCTGACGATCGACACCCGGTTGAACGCATTCATCGCGATCGCGACCCACACGATCGCCGAGAACTGGTCGTCGGTCAGGTGACGGCGCGCCTCCGCGTAGACGCGGTCCTGCTCGTCCGGCGACGGCAGATCCGTCACCGTCTCCGCCACCGCGAGCGCGGCCCGTTCGACATCGCTGAACAGGTCGGTGTCCCGCCACGCCCGCAGCACCGCGATGCGTTGCGGTTTCTCACCGTCCTTCAACGCATCGCGGGTGTGCACGTCCAGGCAGTAGGCGCACCCGTTGATCTGCGAGACCCGCAGGTTCACCAGTTCGACGACAGTGCGGTCCAGACCGGCCTGCGCCACCGCGTCCCGCACCGCCACCGCGACGGCGACCTGTGCCCGGTACACCGGTCGGGTCTGCTTGTCGATCGGGATACGCTCGGTGCTCGCCACGGAACGCTCGGTGCTCGCCACAGAACGATTGTCGGCCATCGGGGCCGACGCGACCGCCGATTCCGGAATCGGCCGGCCGCGCGCACGTGATCGGTGGCACGCTCGGAGCATGAGCAACACCGACGTCCATCCGGTCGAGACCACCTGCGGGACCGGTCCGTGTCCTCGCGACGAGGCGGGTCATCCCTACGTCGAGATCCTCACCGCCCGCGAGGTGCCACTCGGCGGTCCCCGCGCGATGCCGGTCCGGCGGACCCTCCCCCAGCGGCAACGCTCCCTCATCGGCGCGTGGTGCTTCGCCGACCACTACGGTCCCGACGACGTCGCCGCCACCGGCGGCATGGACGTGGCACCCCACCCGCACACCGGACTGCAGACGGTGAGCTGGCTGTTCACCGGCGAGATCGAGCACCGCGACAGTCACGGCGTGCACGCGTTCGTCCGGCCCGGCGAGGTCAACCTGATGACCGGTGGCCACGGCATCTGCCATTCCGAGGTGTCCACCCCGGACACCACCACGCTGCACGGTGTCCAGCTGTGGGTCGCGCTGCCGGACAGCGCCCGCGACGCACCCCGCAACTTCCAGCACCACGCGCCCGCGACCACCTACCTCGACGGCGGTTCCGCGAAGGTCTTCCTGGGCTCGCTCGGGGGCACCACGTCACCGGTGGAGACCTTCACGCCGCTGCTCGGCGCCGAGATCACCCTCGACGCGAACGCCGAACTGCACCTCGACGTCGACGCGGCGTTCGAGCACGGTGTACTCGTCGATACCGGCACCGTCCGTCTCGCCGGGACCGAGCTGTCGCGCGGCATGCTCGGCTACGTGGGCACCGGCCTGACGTCGCTGGCGCTCACGAACCTCACCGACTCCCCGGCCCGGGTCGTGCTGCTCGGCGGCACCCCGTTCGGCGAGGAGATCGTCATGTGGTGGAACTTCGTAGGCCGCAGCCACGACGAGATCGTCCGTTTCCGCGACGCCTGGGAGAGCGAATCCGATCGATTCGGCCGGGTCGAGGGCTACGAGGGGAAGGTCGCGAGGCTGCCCGCGCCCGCGCTGCCGAACGCGCAGCTGCGTCCGCGCCGGAATCCGCTGTAGGGGTCGGGCTCGCTGCACCGCGATACCGTTCGACATGCCCGAAATTGCGAGGCGGCGTCGTTCACAACCGCCGCCACCTCACGTGGTCCATCAGGCGATCATCGAGCCGGACCGCGATCCGACCCGCCCGTGGCTGATCCTGCGCGACGACGAACAGCGACCCACCCTGCTCGATTCCGTCGAGCCGAACCTGGTCGTGTGGAGTTCGCTGTGGCCGTGGCGTCCCGATGCCCTGATCCGTTTCGACCTCACCGGCGGACCTGGCGGCACGGCCCTGCAATGGATGTTGTTCGTCGACGACCCCGTCCCGGACGATGAGGTGGTCGCCCACATGCGGAAGCGGATCGACGAGTTGATCAATGCCGATCTGCGCTTCACGTTCGGCCAGTAGAGCGGGCAGGAACGAACAGAGGGCGCTTCCCGATCATTCGGAAAGCGCCCTCTGCCTGTGTCTTCGATTGTGGAGCCTAGGAGATTCGAACTCCTGACATCTGCCTTGCAAAGGCAGCGCTCTACCAACTGAGCTAAGGCCCCGTCCGCCGTCAGCGGCTGGTGACCTCGTGCCATTCGTCTTCGCTCCGAAGCATCCGAGCGATTCCGATGGCTACCAGCACTGCAGCTCCCACGAATGCGAGAACCTTCATGCTGGCTGCCCTTCCGGCACGGGGAGTGGGCCTAGGAGGACTTGAACCTCCGACCTCTTCGTTATCAGCGAAGCGCTCTAACCGCCTGAGCTATAGGCCCTCGAACCGATTCGGAACACTACCCCACCGAACCGCGAACAACAAAATCGGTTCGGCGGGGCAGCGTTTTCCCAGGTCAGTCCGGGTCTGCGAGAGTGACCTGCACACCGCCGACCAGATCGGTGCAGAGGTTGTAGATGAACGCCCCGAGCGTTGCCATGGCCGTCAACAGGATCGTGTTGGCCAGGCCGATCACCGTGGCGTAGCCGAAGACCTGACCTGCGCTGATCAGGCCTCCACTACCGGATTCGGACACGATGTCGGTGAAAGCGCTGTTCAGACGCTCCCACACGCCCATGCCGGCGAGGATGCCGTAGAGCAGACCCACCGCGACCATCCACACGAAGAAGAGTGAGAGGGAAATCACGGAGGAAATCTTGAGCATCGACCACGGATCGATGCGACGGACCTGAACGGTCGCGCGCAGCGGCTCCCCGGCCATCGGCACAGCCGCGGTCACAGCCGTGGCGGACGACGCGGCGGGAGCCCCCGGAGAGGCCTCCGCGGCTGCCGGGGCCGAAGCCGGAAGCGGGTGCTTCACCGTCGACAGGTCCGGCAGGTCCTTCGCGAGGTCCTTGCGTTCGATGTGCCGCGTCGGCCCGTCGATGATCGCCGACTTGGCCTTGACGGTCGCCCGATCCGCACCACCGGTCAGCGACGCCGCCGCGGTACCGGTCACGACGGGCCGGGTCGGGGGCGTCGGGGCGCTCTGCTGCCGTGCGCTGCCCGGCTGGGCCGAAGCGCGCTGCGGAGCAGCGTTCCCGGTGACCGTCCGGTCGACGCCCTGACCACGACCCGGCAGGTTCGTCTGCGGAGTGCTCTGGGGCGCGGCCGGGGTCTGCTGCTGTCCCCGCTGCCACGGCGGGGCCTGACCGGCGGCGGCCGGACGCTGGGTTCCGGACTGCGCGGGGTTCACGCCCTTGTCCGCGGACGACCGGACGGTCGGCGTCGTCTGTGCGGCCGGGTTCGATGTGGGCTTGTCGGCAGCGCCCGCCGCAGGCTTGTCTGCACCGGACGCCGGCTTGTCTGCACCGGACGCGGGCTTACCGGCACCGGTCGCGGGCGGATCCGACGGCTCGGACGGTTCCGGCTTCGTCGAAGCCTGGGCCGCCGGGCCTGCGGGGGCCTTCGGAGCGTCGGGCGACTTCGGAGCCGCCGGAGCCGATGCGGCCGACGGAGCCTGTGCCGACGACGGCTTCGCTGTGTCCGGCTTCACCGGCGCACCGGCCGTCTCCTGCCCATTAGGCCCCTTCGGTGCCGGCGACCCCTTGTCGGCACCTTTCGGTCCTTGGGGAGTGCTCACTTACGACTCCTTCGCATCTGATGTGGCGCCCTCCTCGGGCTCATCGGCGTTGCGTGCGATCGCCAGCAACGTGTCGCCCTCGGCCAGGTTCATCAACCGGACGCCCTTCGTCTGGCGGCCGGCCTTGCGCACCTGCTTGGCGGCGGTACGGATGACCCCACCACCGGAGGTGATCGCGTAGAGCTCGTCGTCATCGTCCACGATGAGCGCTCCGACCAGGGTGCCACGCTTGCGGTCGTACTGGATCGTCAAGACGCCCTTACCGCCACGGCCCTGGACCGGGTAGTCCTCCATCGGCGTGCGCTTGGAGTAGCCACCGGACGTCGCGACCAGCAGATACGTTCCCTCGCGGACCACATTGAGGGACAGCAGCTTGTCGTCGCCGTTGAACCGCATGCCCTGCACACCGGACGTCGCGCGACCCATCGGCCGCAGCGCCTCGTCCGTCGCCGAGAAGCGGATCGACTGGCCCTGCTCCGACACGAGCAACAGATCGTCGTCGGCGGAGCACAGCACCGCACCGACGAGTTCGTCCTCGTCGCGCAGGTTGATCGCGACGATGCCGCCGGACCGGTTGGAGTCGAAGTCCGCGAGCCGCGACTTCTTGACCAGGCCGTTGCGGGTGGCGAGCACCAGGTACGGCGCGTCCTCGTACGACTTGATCCGGATCACGCCCTGGATCCGTTCGTCCGGCTGGAACGCCAGCAGGTTCGCGACGTGCTGGCCGCGCGCGGTGCGGTTGGCCTCGGGCAGCTCGTACGCCTTGGCCCGGTAGACGCGGCCCTTGGTGGTGAAGAACAGCAGCCAGTCGTGCGTCGACGTCACGAAGAAGTTCTTCACGATGTCGTCCTGCTTGAGCTCGGCGCCCTTGACACCCTTGCCGCCACGCTTCTGCGACCGGTACAGATCGGTCTTCGTGCGCTTGGCGTAGCCGGTCTCGGTGATCGTGACGACGACGTCCTCACGGGCGATGAGATCCTCGTCGGACACCTCGCCGTCCGATGCGATGATCTTGGTGCGGCGCTCGTCGCCGTACTTGTCGACGACTTCCTTCAGCTCGTCGCGGACGATCGCACGCTGCCGCTCCGGCTTCGCCAGGATGTCCTTGTAGTCCTCGATCTCGCGCTCGATCTCGGCCAGTTCGTCGATGATCTTCTGGCGCTCGAGGGCGGCGAGGCGGCGCAGCTGCATCGCGAGGATCGCGTCGGCCTGGATCTCGTCGACGGAGAGCAGGTCCATCAGGCCCGTGCGGGCGATGTCGACCGTCTGCGAACGACGGATCAGGGCGATGACCTCGTCGAGCGCGTCGAGCGCCTTGACCAGGCCACGCAGGATGTGGGCCCGTTCCTCGGCCTTGCGCAGCAGGTACCGGGTCCTGCGGACGATGACCTCGATCTGGTGGTTGACGTAGTGCCGGATCATCTGGTCGAGGCGCAGCGTGCGCGGCACCCCGTCGACGATCGAGAGCATGTTGCAGCCGAAGCTGGTCTGCAGCTGCGTGTGCTTGTACAGGTTGTTGAGCACGACCTTCGCGACCGCGTCGCGGCGGACCGTGATCACGATGCGCATACCGACGCGGTCGGAGGACTCGTCGTGGATCTCCGAGATGCCGGCGATCTTGCCGTCACGGACCTGCGTCGCGATGGACGTGATCAGGTTGTCCGGGTTCACCTGGTACGGCAGTTCGGTGACGACGATCGTGGTGCGCCCCTTGGCGTCCTCCTCGATCTCGACGACCGCGCGCATCCGCACCGAACCGCGACCGGTGGTGTACGCGTCGTGGATGCCCTGGCTGCCCACGATCAGACCGGACGTGGGGAAGTCCGGGCCCTTGATGCGTTCCATGACGGCCGCGAGCGTGGTCTGCTCGTCCGCCTCGAAGTTCTCGAGCGCCCAGTAGATCGCCTCGGCGACCTCGTTGAGGTTGTGCGGCGGAATGTTCGTCGCCATACCGACGGCGATGCCGTTGGACCCGTTGATCAACAGGTTGGGGATACGGCTGGGGAGAACCGTCGGTTCCTGCGTGCGGCCGTCGTAGTTCGGCTGGAAATCGACCGTCTCGTGGTCGATTTCGCGGAGCATCTCCATCGCGAGCGGCGTGAGCCGGCACTCGGTGTACCGCATCGCGGCGGCACCGTCGTTGCCTGGGGAACCGAAGTTGCCCTGACCGTCGACGAGCGGGTACCGCATCGACCACGGCTGGGCGAGACGCACGAGCGCGTCGTAGATGGAGGAGTCGCCGTGCGGGTGGTAGTTGCCCATCGTCTCGGCAACGGCGCGGGCCGACTTCACGTAACCGCGGTCCGGGCGGAATCCATTGTCGTACATGGCGTACAGGACGCGGCGATGCACCGGCTTGAGGCCGTCGCGCACATCGGGCAGCGCGCGGCCCACGATCACGCTCATCGCGTAATCGATGTAGCTGCTCTGCATCTCCTGCTGGATGTCGACGGGCTCGATGCGGTCGTGCCCCGGCCCCTCCGGCGGCAACGTGGTGTCGGTCATGAGCTCCTTCTTCTACTCGGCTCGAACGTCTACCCGGAACCGTCGCCCGGTGGACGTCTCGCAACCACCCGAGTCTATAGGTGCAGGTCAGCGAACACCCAGAAGGACGGCACTTTACCTTCCATCACGTTGCACACAGGACGGTCGTGCCGGCGGGGAGGACCGAGTCCGGTCTAACCGAGCCGCGCGCCCTCGTCGTTTCCGCCCTGTTCGGCGACCCACTGATCGACCTCCCGTTCGAGTTGCGCCGCAACACGATCCGGGTCCATGAGGGTCAGCACGATGGGCAGTGTGATGACCACCGTGCCCACCACGAACACCGCGAACAACACCGAGAAGATCTCGATCCCACCGGGCATCGCGATCGAGGTATCCGGTGTCACCTCCACCGACGCCATCCCGAGGAAGTAGACACCGAGGACGGCCGCACCCGTCACGACACTTCCGCATATGCGCAGGAGCGTGCGGTCCGCGACCTCCACGAGCCACAGGAAGGAGAACGCCACGACCAGCGACACCGCTGCGGTCGCGATGACGAACGGGGTGTCGAAGGTGAAGGTGCCCTGCAGCCGCACGGACCACATGAGGGACAGGAACACCACACAGATCCCGGCGCCGAACAGCACCCCGCCGACGAGCAGCCGGCCGGGTGCATGCCCGTCGCGGCCGATCGAGACGACCAGCGCGACGAACGAGCTCACCAGCGCCACCGCCAGCGAGAACGCGATGGTCACCAGATCGTGGCGCACGACGCTGCCGGTGACCCCGAATCCCGCGACGGCGAGAAGCAGGGCCAGCCACGTCCCCACTCCCCCTGCGCACGCGGCGGCCAGCAGCATCCACAACAGCCCCTGCCGATCGGTGGTGGCGAATCGTGCCTTCCTGGCGCTCACGAGTCCGACCAGCAGACCGATCGACGACGTCGCGAACGCCAGGACCACCACCCACGCCCCCATGGAGAAGAGCTGGATGTCGGCGTCCACTACCGGGCCACCGGCTGGTGCAACTTCCTCAGTGCATATTCGGTGACGGTCACCAGAGCGGACTTCGCCGATTCGCGGGCCCGGGCGTCGATCGAGACGATCGGGACCTCCGCCGAGACGGCCAGCGCCTGCCGGATGTCCTCCACGGGGTAGCGAGGCGCGTCGTCGAACTCGTTGATCGCGACGATGAACGGGAGGTTCCGCGCCTCGAAGAAGTCGACGGCGGCGAAGCTCTCGTCCAGACGACGGGTGTCGATCAGCACGATCGCCCCGATGGCACCGCGGATGAGGTCGTCCCACATGAACCAGAACCGATGCTGTCCCGGCGTACCGAACAGGTACAGCACGAGATCCTCGGCCAGGCTGATACGACCGAAGTCCATGGCGACGGTCGTCGTGGCCTTCTGGGGCGTAGCGCTCAAGTTGTCCACGCCGTCGCTGGCGTTGGTCACCAAGGCTTCCGTGCGCAGCGGGACGATCTCCGACACTGCCCCCACCAACGTGGTCTTTCCGACACCGAAGCCGCCGGCGATCACGATTTTGGTCGAGGTCACCCGCTTGGGGTCGTTAGAGTTCGCGAAGTCCACTGAGGACCCTTTCAATCAGCTCACGACGCTCCGCGTCGCTCGAATCGTCTTTAAGCGTGGCCAAGATCTGGACGTGTCCGGCCTCGACGAGATCCGCGACGAGGACGCGTGCCACCCCGATTGGCACACCCACCCGAGCAGCGATCTCGGCTACCGACGGGGACTCCTTGCACAACTCCAAAATGGTGGCGTTGATGTTGTCCAGGTCCCGGGCCCGATCGTCGGTACCCGGGATTGCCTGGATCAACGCCTCCAACGCCAGTTCGACCGCGGGGTTCGTTCGCCCCGAAGTCAGTGAGTACGGGCGGACCAGACTGGGTTGGTCCGGCACCGACTCAGGTTTGCGCGATTCCATGGCCACCTCGACGTCAGGACCCCTGGCCGACCCGCGGGGTCGCCTCGACCGACGCTCCCACGCGGTCGACCAGGAGTGCCATCTCGTAACCGACCTGTCCGATGTCGCATTCCGAGGCGGTCAGTGCGGCCAGGTGAGAGCCGTCGCCGACGCTCATGAGCAGCAGGTAACCGTGCTGCATCTCCACGACGGACTGCAGGACACCGCCGCCGTCGAAGAGCTGCGAAACACCGTTGGACAGGCTGGCGAGACCGGACGTCACCGCAGCGAGCTGCTCGGCGCGATCGACCGGAAGGTGTGCGCTGGCGGCCATGAGCAGGCCGTCGGCGGACACGAGCACGGCGTGGGAAACACCGGGAACCTCGCGCGCGAAGTTCGATACCAACCAGTCCAAAGGACGAGTTACATCGGATCCGTGGTCAATATTCATCGAACTCCCTGTTCGTTGTTCTCACGTGTGGTCGCGTTCACCGTAGACCGACCGTTGCGGACACCCTGCTGGTGACGGCTGAGGTTCGCCCGGATGGCTTCCGGATCGCGCCGTCGGATCGTCGGCCGTTCCACGGGGGCCGCGGGTTCGACCGCACCCGGCACCAGACGGTGACCGGGGGCGCGGCGAGGCAGACCTGCAGTGGTGTGGTCCTCCACAGGTACCTCGGCCGCGCGCTGCGCTGCTTCCCATCCTGCATCAGCGGGCGACGTCCATTCCCGCTTGCGCCGATCCTCCGGCAGGCTGGTCGGGTCGACGAGCCAGTCGGACATCACGTCGTCGAAGATCGGCGGTGCTGCGGCCTGGCGGCGGAGGGCTCCGGTTTCGCCGCGGGGCTGGAAGAACGAGGCGGTCTTCGCCGAGTTCGTCCGGTACCGGTGCCGTGCGGCCTGGCTGGCCTCGCTGTGCGGCGAGACCGAGTCGCCGTTGGCGATGCTCGGCGCAGTCTGCACGGGAGCAGAGGAATCTGCGGCTCCGAGGGTTGCAGCCGGCTGCGGTGCATCCGACTGCGCGGACCGCTGCGGCAGACCCGGTGTGGCACCCGGCTGACGCTGCGGCAGACCGGGAGTCGCGCCCGGCTGACGCTGAGGCAGGCCGTTGACCGGTGCAGCGACCGGGGCCGGGGTTGCCGTCTCGACCGGGGCTTCGGCGACCGGATCGGGCCGCCGCACCGGCTGCTGAGCGTGACGCTGCGGCAGACCCGGCGTCGTACCCGGCTGACGCTGCGGCAGGCCCGTGACGGGTCCACCGATCGGCGCGAGCGGCGCAACAGGCTCGGAAGGCGCCGGCGCACTCACACCGGAACTCGCCGGAGCGGGAGTCAAACCGGGCGTGGCACCGGGCTGACGCTGCGGCAGACCCGGCGGGGGTGACTGACGCTGCGGGGCAGGCGACTGCGAGCCGGCGTGCTGGGGTGCGGGCTGCTGGGTCGTCGACGGCTGGGGTGCAGACCGCTGCGGCAGACCCGGCGTGGCACCCGGCTGACGCTGCGGCAGACCACCTTCCTGTGGTCGCTGAGCCACACCTGCGTCCTGCGGACGCTGCACCGGACCGGAGTCGACGCTCGGCGTCACCACCGTGCGTTCCGAATCCGACTCGGCCGCAGGCCGCTGACGCGACGGAAGCGCGGAGGCCAGAGCCGCTGCCGCGTCGGGCTGAACCCGGGGCGTCGGCGTCGACGCGGCCGGAGGAGTAGCCGACGACTGCGGGACCGGCAGACCGGGGGTCGCGCCGGGCTGGCGACGCGGCAGACCCGGGGTCGCACCCGGCTCGCGCTGCGGCAGACCGTCCACCGGCCGGCCGTTGGGCGCCCGGTGGTGGCCGTTGCGTTCCGGCTGCTGATGACCGTTCTGCTCCGGCTTCTGCAGCGACTGCGGCTGGGGCTGGACGGGTGTGACCGGAAGCTCGCCCGAGACCTCGGGACGGGCCTGACGCGGCACCTCCGGGATCTCGCCCGACCGGTGAGCCGGCCGATCCTGCTGTGTTGCAGCCGGAAGCTGCGCCATCTCGCGCTCCGCGCGCGGCAACGCCGGCTGCTCCTGGACATCGTTCGGCATGTCGGTGCCGCGCCAGGGCTGCGGACCCGTGTGGGACAGCGCGAGCGGCGAAACGAGCAGAACGTCCGGGATGTGCACGCTGGCAGTGATACCGGGGTTGCGTGCGGTGTCGAAGGTCGGACGCAGCCGCACGGTGAGACCGTGCCGGTCCGCGAGCCGCGACACCACGAACAGACCCATGTGGCGGGCCGAGTCGGGACCGACCTCGCCGCCCTGCGACAGGCGGTGGTTGATCGCTTCGAGTTCCTCGGCGGGGATACCGATACCGCGGTCGGCGATCTCGACGAGCAGACCTCCGTCGACGGCGCGAGCGAAGCTGAACGTGACGTTGCTGTCCGGCGGCGACGCACGCAGCGAGTTGTCGACGAGCTCGGCGAGCAGATGGACGATGTCGGTCGCGACGGCGCCGCTGAGGGCACCGTCCGGCGTCGAACCGATCTGAACGCGCTGGTAGTCCTCGACTTCGGACATCGCCGCGCGGAGGATGTCGCCGAGCTGGACCGGCGCGGAGTGACCGCGACGCACCCGCGTACCGGAGAGAATCAGAAGGTTGTCGCCGTTGCGGCGCATGCGGGCCGCAAGGTGGTCCAGACGGAAGAGGCTCTCGAGTCGGCTCGGGTCCTTCTCCTCGAACTCGAGTCGTTCGATGAGGCCGAGCTGCTGCTCGACGAGCGACTTGCTTCGCCGGGCGAGCGTCTCGAACATCTCGTTGATCTGGAGGCGGAGGTGCGCCTGCTCACCGGCGAGACGCAGTGCCTGCCCGTGCATGTCGTCGACGGCACGGGCGAGCTGGCCGATCTCTTCGGTGGTGTGCACCGGAACGCGGGTGAACTCGATGTCCTCGATGTTGTCGCCGAGCTTGATGCGGTCGACGGCTTCGGGCAGTTCCTGACGCGCGACCTTGAGTGCGCCGTAACGCAGCCGGCGGATCGGTCCGACGAGGGACCGCGACACCAGCAGCGCGAGCACGAGAGCGGCGAGCAGCGTCGCGAGAACGATCGCGGTGTCGCGCAGTGCGGCCGAACGGGTTTCCGCGGCGCGCTCTTCGACGGTGGTGGTGATGCCCTCGGTGGCCTGCTGGATCAGCGACCCGTAGATCTCGAGGCTTCGCATCATCGAGGTGCGCAGGTTCAGCAGCGGCAGAGGACCGTCGCCGGCCGCGTCGACCATGTCGGATCGGGTCTTCACCGCGGTGCGCAGCTCCTCGATCTGGCCGTCGGCCAGAGGGTAGGAACGCGCGAGCGTCTCGAGCATGGCGAGCTCGGCACCGGAGGCGGAAATCAGCTGCGTGCCCGGCTGATCGGGATCCCGCAGGATCGAGACGATGCCCATCACCTGGTCGAACAGGTAACGCTGGGTGGACCACGCGTCGACGAGGCGGGTGCCCTCGAGCAGCACCTCTTCGTCCTCGATGGGGTCGACGATCGCGCTCACGATGTCCGACATGTCGCTTCGCACTTCGGTGGTGCGCTGATTCAGGTCGGCGATCGGAACCTGGCCGGCCTTCATCTGGTCACGGAGTGCTTCGGCGCCGGCCAGCACGCGGGTGAGGTCCGCCGCGACGACCGGATCGAGCTCCGGGTTCAGCGCGACGGTGCGGACCTGCTCGAGTGTTTCGTCGAGTCGAGCGACTTCTTCCGGCGTGCTCAGACCCGCCGCGGTGGTACCCGCGAGGGTACCGAGCGCGGTACCGAAGTCGACGAGATCAGGGACGTGCGCGACCTGATCGGCAGCCTGCGAGAAGTGAACAGCGTTGGTGAGCTCTTCCTGGATGCGCAGACCACCCAGCACCATCGCCACCGTTACCGGAATGGCGAGTACTGCGGTGACCTTCCAGCGAAGACCCCACCCCTCGATGTTCCACCACCGCTGCCGGGGCGGCGAATCGTCACTCATGGATCAAGCTCTCCTTCCACCCCGATCACGACTCTGCACTGCACTCCACACGACCCGATCCGACGACCGGGCGCGAAGCACCGCGTGGAAGCAGTCGAATGAGGCGTTCCTGGGTGAGGGCACCTTAGCGGGACATACAGGGAATACGGAAGAACTTTCCATTTCCCCCGGCACCGCCGTCCCCCGATCGACAATCGCGAACACACGATCGCAGCAGATAGTACTCACCGGTAATGTGCCCGCGCTATTGCGTGCGCCACCGACACGCGAAAACGGCAGGGCAAAAGCTGTGATTTACAACACAACTCGTGCCCTGCCGTCACACTGGCATCACACGTCGAGGAACCTGACGTCCTTCGCGTTCCGGGTGATGAAGCTCCGGCGAGCCTCGACATCCTCGCCCATCAGCACGCTGAACAGCTCGTCCGCCGCGGCGGCGTCGTCGAGACTGACCTGACGCAGGATCCGCACACTCGGATCCATCGTGGTTTCCCACAGCTCGGTGGCATTCATCTCACCGAGACCCTTGTAGCGCTGGATGCCGTCGTCCTTGTTGATCTTCTTGCCGGCTTCGAGACCCGCCTTGAGCAGTCCGTCGCGCTCGCGGTCCGAGTAGGCGAACTCCGGCTCGGAACGCTGCCACTTGAGCTTGTACAGCGGCGGCTGGGCGAGATAGACGTGGCCGTTCTCGACGAGCGGGCGCATGAACCGGAACAACAGCGTCAGCAGCAGCGTCGCGATGTGCTGGCCGTCGACGTCGGCGTCGGCCATGAGCACGATCTTGTGATAGCGCAACTTCGAGATGTCGAACTCGTCGTGGATGCCGGTGCCGAAGGCCGTGATGATCGACTGGACCTCGGTGTTCTTGAGGACACGGTCGATGCGGGCCTTCTCGACGTTGATGATCTTGCCGCGCAGCGGCAGGATCGCCTGGTACATCGAATCGCGACCGGACTTGGCGGAGCCACCTGCGGAGTCGCCCTCCACGATGTAGATCTCGCACTTGCTCGGGTCGTTGGACCGGCAGTCGGCGAGCTTGCCGGGCAGGCCGCCGAGGTCGGTGGCGCTCTTACGGCGCACCAGCTCGCGGGCCTTGCGGGCTGCGACGCGGGCCTGCGCCGACGACACGGCCTTGGTCACGATCGTCTTCGCGTCCGCGGGGTTCGACTCGAGCCAGTGCGTCAGGTGCTCGTTGCATGCCTTCTGCACGAACGACTTGACCTCGGTGTTACCGAGCTTGGTCTTGGTCTGGCCCTCGAACTGCGGTTCCGAGACCTTCACCGAGATGATCGCCGCGAGGCCCTCACGGATGTCGTCACCGGTGAGGTTCGGGTCCTTGTCCTTGAGGAGCTTCTTGTCCTTCGCGTACTTGTTGACCACGCTGGTCAGCGCCGCACGGAACCCTTCCTCGTGCGTGCCGCCCTCGTGGGTGTTGATGGTGTTGGCGAACGTGTGGACGGACTCGGAGTAGCCCGAGTTCCACTGCATCGCGATCTCGAGTTCGTGGCCGGTACCGCGCGCGGTGAAGCCGACGACCGAATTGTGGATCGGCTGCTTGGTGCGGTTGATGTGGCGCACGTAGTCCTCGAGACCACCCGGGTAGTGGTAGACGCGGGACTTGACCTTGTGCGGCGCCTCCGGAGACTGCTCGGTCTCCTGCTCCTCGGCGGTCTTCGGCGCCTCGGCGAGTTCGCTGACGACATCTTCGGTGACTTCCTCGGGGGCGACGCGCTCGTCGGTGAGCGTGATCGTCAGGCCCTTGTTGAGGAACGCCATCTCCTGGAGACGGCGCGCGACAGTCTCGAAGTTGTAGGTCGTGGTCTCGAAGATCTCCGGATCCGCCCAGAATCGGACGGTGGTGCCGGTGGCCTTCGTCTCCGCACCCCGGATCAGCTCACCCGGCTTGGACGCGGTGTACGTCTGCTCCCAGTGGTAGCCGTCGACGTCGATCTCGACCTCGAGTTTCGTGGACAGCGCGTTGACGACCGAGATACCGACGCCGTGCAGACCGCCGGAGACGGCGTAGGCGTCCGAATCGAACTTGCCGCCCGCGTGGAGCTGCGTCAGGACGACCTCGACGGTGGGGGCACCGGATGCGTGCATGCCGACGGGGATGCCGCGGCCGTCGTCGACGACCTGGACGCCGCCGTCCTCGAGGAGGGTCACGTCGACCTTGGTCGCGTATCCGGCCATCGCCTCGTCGACGGAGTTGTCCACAACCTCCCAGATCAGGTGGTGCAGACCGCGTTCACCGGTCGAGCCGATGTACATGCCGGGGCGCTTGCGCACCGCCTCGAGTCCCTCGAGGACGGTGATGGACGAAGCACCGTAGTCACTCTTGCTCTTGTTCGACTTCTGGGCAGCCACGGGTGGGTAGCTCTCCTTCTCCGCCTCGGCCTCGCGCGCGTTCGCGCCACGCATGTCCACTCATCCTACTTGCAGCGACGACAAGTGCCGGGGACGACACAGGACGGGCGTACGGCACCGCTCATTGCCACGCAGCGGCGATCGCGCGGCCCGGCGCATCAAATTTGCCGCAGAGACTCCGGCTCGGCCGTCTGCCGGACGAAGTTCCCGGTCAGGCGGGCCAGCTCGTCCGGGTGGGTCCGCGGCGACCAGTGTCCCGCATCGAGCCGTTCCCGGTGCAGGTTCGGCACCCACCGTTCGGTGTCCTCGTACCCCGCGGGCCGCACCGCCCGGTCGTGGCCGGCCAGCACGAGCTGAACGGGCACGCCGGTGACGCGCTCCCGCGGCGAGGCCAGCCGACGCCGGATGTTGGCGCGGTAGAGCTTGAGGCCGTGCACCATGTCGTCGGCGAGGGTGGGCGCCGGCGACACGACGGACGGGTCGGCGCGGTCGAACATGCCGACGAAACGCGCCCAGTTCGGGGCGAGCACCCACCGCAGGACGGGTGCCGGCACCCCGGGGAGCTGGAACGCCAGCGTGTACGCGGACGCAACGGCCTGGGCGAGCGGGCCGGCGAATCGGCCCGCGCGCAGGCTCCTGCGCATCCACAACCCCAGGTGGTCCAGGTTCGGTCCGGACACCGAGGTGTACGAGGCGATGCGGTCGGCCGCGCCGGGCTCGCACACCGCCTCCCAGCACACCACCGCACCCCAGTCGTGGCCGAGCAGGTGCACCGGTCCCCCGCCGACCGCGTCGACGACCGCGTACAGATCCCGGACCAGTTCCCCGAGCCGGTAGTCCCGCACCCGCGGCGGGACACTCGAGGCTCCGGCACCGCGGTTGTCGTAGCGCACGACGCGGAATTCGTCGGTGAGCAGCGGCGCGACGCGGTCCCACAGGGCGTGCGTGTCGGGCCAGCCGTGCACGAGCACGAGCGTCGGGCCGTGCGGATTCCCCTCTACGACGACCTCGAGACGGATCGAGTCACGGGTGACGGTGAGCGTGGACACGGAACCTCCCGAGTGACATGAAACGACGAAAATCGTTGAACAACAACAATTTCCAACGATCCGCCGATGGCCCTACGGACACTCTCCGGCCGGGGCAGATTTAACGTAACACTCGGTTATAGATAAATCTACGGTTGCGGCTCAGCCGTACGTGTCCCGCGGCCCGCGACCGCGGATGTGCCGCTCGCCCTTGCGCCAGCTCGGCGCCGTCGGACCGGTGATCCGCAGTTCCTTGACCACCCCGTGCCCGACCGCCGCGGCGATCTTCGCGAGGATCTGCGCCTGCATCATCCGCAGCTGCGTCGCCCACGCCGTCGACTCCGCGGACACGTGCAGCACGCCCTCGCGCAACGTCGTCGGGGACGCGTGCGCGGCGATGTCGTCGCCCACCACACGCGCCCAGCTGCCGAGGACCGTGCCCTCCGACACGTGCCCGGACCATCCGCGCTGCTTCGACAGGGCGTTCACGAGCGCACCGAACGGCTGCGGATCGCGCTCGTCGGGGCCGGGCCCGGACCATCCACGCCGGCGACGACGCGGCCGCACCGGCCCCCGTGACGCACGCCCCTGCCCGACGGACTTGCCGCTGGCCTTGGCGGCCGCTCGAGCCTCCTCGAGAGCGCGACGCGCAAGATCGATGCCCCGCAACGGTTCCTGTGGATCATCCTGTGGATGATGTGGAGAAACGCTTCCGTTCTCTTCGTTCACGGCCGCACCTCCTCGACCTCGGTTCGGGTCAGCACCGACAACCGGCCCCGCTCGGAATCCTCGGCGCGCACCGAGAATCGGACCCCCGCAAGCTCGGACGGCACGTCCTCCGGGACCGCCGCGGTGATCAGCACCTGCTCGGCCGACGCCGCGACCGCCGCGAGCGCGGCACGCCGCCGACGGTCCAGCTCCGCGAACACGTCGTCGAGCATGAGCACCGGATCGGTGCCGTCGGACCGCAGCAACTCGAACGCCCCGAGCCGCAACGCCAGCGCGTACGACCACGATTCCCCGTGGCTGGCATAGCCTTTCGCCGGCTGATCGCCCAGGATCAACTCGAGTTCGTCGCGGTGCGGACCCACCAGGCAGACGCCCCGCTCGATCTCCCGGGTCCGCGCGGCGGCGAGCGCCGCGACGAACGCCGCCTCTATCGTCGCGCGGTCCCCGGGTTCGGGGCGGCGCTCCGGATCCGCGAACTCCGGGGGAAGAGCGTCGCCGAGACTGCTGCGGTAACGCAGCAGTGCGGGTCGCGACTCCGGGGCGATCGAGCGGTACGCGGCGACCACGTGCGGCGCGAGATCGTGCAGCAGCGCGATGCGCGCCGCGAGCAGTTCGGCACCGTGCGACGCCAGGTGCCCGTCCCACACGTCCAGCGTCGCCAGGGCCCCGGCCCCGTCCGCCGAGCGGGCACCCCGGCGCAGGGCACCGCCGGCGGTCTTCAGCAGCGCCGACCGCTGCCGCAGCACCTTGTCGTAGTCGGCCCGAACGCCCCCCAGCCTGGGGATACGGGTTGTGAGTAGTTCGTCGAGGAAGCGCCGGCGGTCGCCGGGATCGCCACGGACCAGCGACAGGTCCTCCGGAGCGAACAGCACGGTCCGGAGGATTCCGAGGATCTCCCGGGGCCGCCGCGTCGGCGACTGGTTGATCCGGGCGCGGTTGCTCTTGCCGTCGTTGATCTCGACGTCCAGGGCCAGTTCGCGGCCGGCGTTGACGACGTGTGCGCTCACCAGCGCCCGCGACGTGCCGGCGCGGAGCAGCGGCGCGTCGCCGGACACGCGGTGCGAGGTCAGGGTCGAGAGGTACCCCAGTGCCTCGAGCATGTTGGTCTTGCCGTGGCCGTTGCGCCCGAGCAGCACCGTCGGCCCCGGAACCAGGTCCACCGAGACGGCGTCCCAGGACCGGAAGTCGCGCAGTGAGAAGGTGCGAACGTACACGGGCCGCTCACCTCGTCCGTGCCGGTCAGCCCGGCAGACGCACGGGCATCAGCAGGTACGTGTAGTCGCTCTCCGGCGCGGCGAAGGTACCCGAGGCGTCCGGCTCCGGCTCCTCGTCGACAGCCGGGCGCAGCACTGCCGGACGGCTCGACGTGGTGAAGCCGAACGACACCTTCTCGGTGTGCAGCGAACCGAGCCCGTCGAGCAGGTAGCCGGGGTTGAACGCGATCACGAGCGGCTCGCCGTAGAACTCGGCGGGCAGCGATTCCTCGGCCCGGCCGGCGTCGTCGCCGCCGGCCGACAGGAGCAGCCCGCCGTCGGCGAACTCGAGTCGCACCTGGGCACCGCGCTCGGCGACCAGCGCGACACGCTTGATGGCGTCGACGAGCGGCGCGATCTCGACGGTCGCCATCGCGGTGTGCTCGGTCGGCAGCAGCTGGCGGAACTTGGGGAATTCGGCGTCGAGCAGGCGCGTGGTGGTGCGGCGGCCGTCGGCGACGATGCCCAGGAGCCCGTCCGCACCGACCGCGGATCCGCTGCCCAGCGCGAGCTGGACGGGCGAATTACCGGAACCACCAACGGTTTTCGCCGCCTCGGAGAGAGTCTTGGCGGGAACCAGCACGGCCGAGCTGGTGGATTCTGCGGTGGGCATCCACTCGACCTTGCGCACCGCGAGACGGAACCGGTCCGTGGCCGCGAGGACCATGTCGGTGCCGTCGATCTCGACGCGGATGCCGGTGAGCATCGGCAGCGTGTCGTCCTTGCCGGCCGCGACCGCGACCTGGCTGATCGCTTCGGAGAACACGTCGACGGGCAGCGACCCGGTCTGCTGCGGCAGCTCCGGCAGCTGCGGGTAGTCCTCGACGGGCATCGTCGGCAGCGAGAACTTCGCGCTGCCGCAGTTGATGAGCACGCGGGTGCCGTCGAGCACGACGTCGACCGGCTTGTTCGGCAGCGCGCGGGTGATGTCCGCGAGCAGCTTGCCGGACACCAGCACCTGACCGGGCGTGATCACCTCGGCCGAGACGTGCACCTGCGCGGAGACCTCGTAGTCGAAGCCCGAGACGGTCAGGCCCTGTTCGTCGGCCGCGAGCAGGACCCCGCCGAGGACCGGGACCGGAGGACGCGACGGGAGGCTGCGAGCCACCCAAGCGACAGAGTCGGCGAAGTCCTCGCGAGCAACACGAAACTTCATGGTTCCAAGCTCCATCTGCCGGTGGATCCTCTCGTCCGAGCTGACGTGCTTCCAGTGCACGTCGGGGGGCTGCCAAGTCCTAAGAAGTCTGACACAAGGCCCCGACACCGAAAGGTGGCATCGGGGACGTCGCTCCACGGTATGCCTTCGACTGCGGCTTGGAAAGCCGAGGGCTCGAGCGAGTCGGCGCTCTCGAGAGGCCTGTGGACTCGAGTGCTCCACACCCCCTGTTTTCAAAGAGTTTTTCTTGAAAGAAACTCAAAAGCAGTAATAGGGGGTGTGGAATCTGTGGAGGAACGACCGTCTACGCTGGTGACGCGCGGTCCGACGGGGTGGATGACTCGAGGATGAACTCGAGGACTACTCGAGGATGAATGTGAACATCTCGAGACTATCCACGTTCGGTGCACCGTTCGTCCACAGAGATTCCACGTTCTGCACATGCTAGTCCACAGGTGTGAGGATGTTTTCCGATCTCGAGATTCGGGATACCTCACAGGTGTGCAGAGCCTGTGCACGGACTGTGGACTAACGAAAACGGGCCCGGACTCGAGAGCCCGGACCCGTTCGATGTGAGTGTCTCCGTCAGCGCTTGGACCGCTGCTTGATGCGTGCCGTGAGCTCCTGCACCTGGTCGTAGACCTTGCGCCGCTCGGTCATCTCCTTGCGAATCTTCTTGTCCGCGTACATGACTGTCGTGTGGTCGCGGCCGAACGTCTGCCCGATCTTGGGCAACGACAGGTCCGTCAGCTCCCGGCACAGGTACATGGCGATCTGCCGTGCCTGCGCCAGCGGCCGTGCCTTGCCGGGGCCGCACAGGTCGTCGATCGACGTACCGAAGTACTCCGCGGTCACGGCCATGATCGTGGCCGAGTTGATCTCGAGAGCCGTCGAGTCGGGGATGAGATCGCGCAGCACGACCTCGGCGAGTGTGAGATCCAGGGGCTGCCTGTTCAGCGACGCGAACGCCGTCACGCGGATGAGGGCACCCTCGAGTTCCCGGATGTTGCGTTCGATCCGGCTGGCGATCAGCTCGAGTACGTCGTGCGGGACGTCGAGCCGGTCCATCCGCGCCTTCTTGCTGAGAATCGCGATGCGGGTCTCGAGTTCCGGCGGCTGCACGTCGGTGATCAGGCCCCATTCGAACCGCGTGCGCAGCCGCTCCTCGAGTGTCGCGAGCTGCTTCGGCGGACGGTCCGAGGACACGACGATCTGCTTGTTCGCGTTGTGGAGGGTGTTGAAGGTGTGGAAGAACTCCTCCTGGATACCTTCCTTGCCCTCGATGAACTGGATGTCGTCGACCAGCAGGATGTCGGTCTCGCGATAGCGCTTCTTGAACGCCACCTTGCGGTCGTCGCGGAGGCTGTTGATGAAGTCGTTCGTGAACTCTTCGGTGGAGACGTACTTGACCCGCATGCCCGGGAACAGGCGCTGCGCGTAGTGGCCGGCGGCATGCAGCAGGTGGGTCTTCCCCAGGCCCGACGCACCCCAGATGAACAGGGGGTTGTAGGCGCGGGCGGGGGCCTCCGCGATCGCGACCGCCGCGGCGTGGGCGAACCGGTTCGACGCGCCGATGACGAACGTGTCGAAGGTGTACTTGGCGTTGAGGCTGCTGCTACCGCCCGACGGCGCCGGCGCGCTCGGGGCGGGCGGCTGGGTGAAGTACGACGGCCACGACTCGCGGACGGCCGTGATGGCCTCGCGATCGTCGTCGACCTCCTCGAGTTCGCCGGCCTCCACCTCGAGCACCTCGTGGTCGAGGGACGACAGACGACGGTGCCGGAAGGGCTGAGCCAGGTCGCGCGGGCTGGGCTTGCGGGTGCGGGGCTCGGCCGGCCGGGCATCGAGCGGCAGCCCCTCCAGGGGCAGGGTGTCGCGCGGGACCGCGTACGGGTCCTCGCCGGGGTCGCCGGTCTCCTCGCTCGCTTCGATCCGCACGCCGAGGCCTTCCACACGATGGCCCAGATTGCGGTTGAGCGAGCGCAGGATCGGCTCGCGCAGATCGCGCTCGATGGCCTCCTGCGCGAACGACGACGGGACCGACAGCAAGGCGAATCCCTGCGCGAGGGTCAGCGGTTTGACCAGCGCAAGCCATGCTTTCTGGCCTTTGGTCAGCGCACCGCCGTCGGCGGTGAGTTCGGCGACGACGTCCGACCACACATCGGCCAGCGCGTTCGGCTCGTCGGTCACGTAGCTGTCCTCCACAGTCCCTAGGTTCGAGTTTCCACACAATTATCCACAGGTGTGGACAAGCATCGTGTCACGCCCTGCCGCGGGTCGCGGAGGTCGCACGGCGCTGGTGAACGATCTGTTCGAGTGAACCTGCGGGTCCGTGGGACGCCCGATCGGCGCCGGGGTCGATGCACCTGTCGGTGCACTCGCTGTCGATACGCCCCTTCGGGACCCGGGCGACCGCTTCGGTCAGGGTCGCTCTCGAGTGAGGCACGAAACAGGCGGGCGGGCACATCGCCGGTGACACGGCTGCGACAACAGTCGGTGGTGCACGTGAACCTTCGTCCCCTGCGAAGCCATGAGGGGAGCCTACACCGCAGGTGACCGTCGTCACATGCATTGCGTGACATGCGGAACCGCAGGCAGGCGGCGTGTCGGGTTGCGTCCGCCGCCGCGTCGCGGTTTGATTTCGCACCCCGCTCCGAGTAGCCTCGAACAGTCACTCATACGGCAGTGACGGATCCGTGCTGCGTCGCTGCACAGCCGCGTTCGGTACGGGTCATGCGATTTCCGAAATGTTAGACCGCTGACGCCTGCAGGCGTCACAGAACTTCGAGGAGTGTCGACCGTGGCCAAGGGCAAGCGGACGTTCCAGCCGAACAATCGCCGCCGCGCGCGCGTTCACGGCTTCCGTCTCCGGATGCGCACCCGTGCGGGTCGCGCGATCGTGTCGGCGCGTCGCCGCAAGGGCCGCGCCTCCCTCACCGCCTGATCCCGGTAACGGGAGCTCGGGGTGCTGCCTGAGCCGCACCGCCTGCGCCGTCGCGCGGACTTCTCCGAGACAGTCCGCCACGGTCGCCGGCAAGGTCGGCGCGATCTCGTCGTACATGCGATCGAGAGGGATCGGTCCGAGTTCGTGGTGAACAGCGACGGCCCGCGTTTCGGGCTGGTCGTGAGCAAGGCTGTCGGGCCGGCGGTGATTCGACATCGAGTCGCCCGCCGGCTTCGTCATATCTGCGCCGGCATCGTGAACGACGTTCCGTCCGACGCCGACATCGTCCTTCGTGCTCTGCCCGGTGCGGCCACCGCGACCTCTCGCGATCTCGAGCGTCAGGTCCGTTCGGGCCTCACCAAGCTCGGCCTGTTCGCGGACTCGGGGCACTCGGTATGACTGCCGCCTGGTCCAGGATCCGCTCGGCGCCGGCCCGGGCACTGATCTTCTGCATCGAGCTGTACCGCACATATGTGTCGCCGACACGGATGCCGACCTGCAGATTCACCCCCACGTGCAGCGAATACGCCGTCGAGGCGTTGCGTACGCGGGGGGTCGTCGTCGGATCCTGTCTGGCGATCGTGCGACTGCTCAAGTGTGCGCCCTGGCACCCTGGTGGGTGGGATCCGGTGCCCGAACGTCGGCCCCGCTCGCCCGGCCGAGTTCTCGACGGGCGAGCGTAGACCTGAGACCGACGCCGTGGGTGGCGATCATGGACGACCAGAGGAGTACATAGAGCCGTGCTCGACTTCATCTACTATCCCGTGTCCTGGATCCTGTGGGTCTGGCACAAAGTTTTCGGTGCCATTCCCTTCCTCGGTCCGGACAGCGGTGTCGCATGGGCGTTGTCCGTGGTGTTCCTCGTGTTCACCCTCCGGGCGATCCTGTACAAGCCGTTCGTCAAGCAGGTCCGCACGACCCGGCAGATGCAGGAACTGCAACCGCAGATCAAGGCGCTGCAGAAGAAGTACTCCAACGATCGCCAGCGCCAGGCGCTCGAGATGCAGAAGCTCCAGAAGGAGCACGGCTTCAACCCGCTGATGGGCTGCCTGCCGGTCCTGCTGCAGGTGCCGGTGTTCATCGGCCTGTTCCACGTGCTGCGCTCGTTCAACCGCACGGGCACCGGCATGGGACAGCTCGGTCTGGACCCGGTGACCAATGCGCAGATCGGTAACTACGCGTTCAGCCCGGAGGACGTGCAGTCCTTCCTGAGCGCCCGCCTGTTCGGCGCCCCCATCTCGGCGTGGATCACCCAGCCGATGGCTTCGCTCGAAGCGTTCGCACCGTTCGGCGGTATCCCCACCCGTTGGCAGATCGCGGCGGTCGCGATTCCGCTGATGATCATCGCGGGCGTCGCCACGCACTTCAACTCGCGCGCGTCGGTTGCGCGGCAGAGCGCACAAGCCGCCGCGAACCCGCAGGCCGCGATCATGAACAAGCTCGCGCTGTACGTCTTCCCGCTCGGCGTGCTCGTCGGTGGCCCGTTCCTCCCGATCGCGATCCTCCTCTACTGGGTGAGCAACAACATCTGGACCTACGGGCAGCAGCACCTCGTCTTCCGCAAGATCGACCAGGAGGAAGCCGAGAAGAAGG
This sequence comes from Rhodococcus sp. O3, assembly GCF_048897285.1. Classification (NCBI taxonomy): domain Bacteria; kingdom Bacillati; phylum Actinomycetota; class Actinomycetes; order Mycobacteriales; family Nocardiaceae; genus Rhodococcus; species Rhodococcus sp. O3. The sequence goes on along the minus strand of NZ_JBMBTE010000030.1, from coordinate 12,418 downwards.
CGGCTGCGGTCGCGCGTCGCAACGAGAACGCGCCGAAGCCGGGCGCTCGGCCGGATCGTGCCAAGAAGAAGGGCGCGAGCCCCGCGAGCTCCGACAACCCTGGAAGCGACGAGAACGAACTGTCTCTCGAGAAGCCTGTGAGCGACGAACCGGAAAAGCCCACGGGTGAATCCGGGTCCGCAACGGCGAAGAAGCAGGGCGGCTCCAAGAACTCCAAGCGCAAGCGGCGCTGACCGAAGTAGAAGAGGGCGAACCATGGCCAGTGACCTGGACAAGGCACAGGAGGACATCGACGTGACGGCCGATTCCGCAAAGCTCGACGCGGACCTCGACACCGAGGACGACGACTACCTGGTCGAGGAAGGCGAAATCGCCGGCGACTACCTCGAACAGCTTCTCGACGTGCTCGACTTCGACGGTGACATCGACCTCGACGTCGAGGGCGATCGCGCGGTCGTGAGCATCGACGGCGGTGCCGACCTGACGAAGCTCGTCGGCCGGCAGGGCGAGGTGCTCGACGCGCTGCAGGAACTGACCCGGCTGGCGGTGCAGCAGGTCACCGGTGAGCGCAGCAAGCTGATGCTCGACATCGCCGGTTGGCGTGCGGGCAAGCGTGCGGAGCTGACCGAGCTCGGCACGGCCGCCGCGAAGCGCGTCCTCGAGACCGGTGAGCGCGAGTCGCTGGCACCGATGACGCCGTTCGAACGCAAGATCGTGCACGACGCCGTGGCCAAGATCCCCGGGGTGTCCAGCGAGAGCGAAGGCGCCGAGCCGCAGCGTCGCGTCGTCGTCATCAAGGACTGAGCGCCACCGGCATTCGGTGACATTCGACAGCGAGTGAGAACCGACAGCGGTGACAAACGACAGCGGAGGGGCACCGACGGTCACGTCGGGCCCCTCCGTTCGTGTGTGACCCCGGTGTTCCGGGGCAATGGGCTGTAGGGAGAGGATGTTTCACGTGGAACATGACGAGGAACGCGTCCTCGAGGTCGCGCATCAGGTGTTCGGCGAGCGGTTCGCTCTCGCACAGGAATACCACCGGTCCCTGTCGACCGACGGCGTCGAACGGGGTCTCATCGGACCCCGTGAAGTGCCGCGGTTGTGGGACCGGCACCTCCTCAACTGCGCGGTGGTCGGTGAGCTCATCGAGAAGGACGAGAGCGTCGTCGATGTCGGCAGCGGTGCCGGACTCCCCGGCATTCCGCTTGCGATCGCGCGTCCGGATCTGCACATCACGCTCGTGGAACCGCTGCTGCGTCGCTCCGTCTACCTTGCGGAGTTCGTCGAAACACACGGACTCGAGAACGTCCTGGTCGTGCGCGGGCGCGCCGAACAGCCCGGCGTCCTCCAGGAGGCGGGTGGTGCGGACGTCGTCACGTCCCGTGCGGTCGCACCCCTCGCGAAACTTGCCAAGTGGTCGCTCCCCCTGATCCGGGTCGGTGGCCGGATGCTCGCGCTCAAGGGAAGCTCCGCAGCCGAGGAAATCGAACGCGATCGTGAAGAACTGGAACGACTCGGTGCCGGCGGTCTCGAGGTGCTCGAGTGCGGCGTCGGATTGCTGGAGGTGCCCACCATCGTGGTGAAAGCCGAACGGATGGCGCGTCCGGCGCGGCGACGCAAGAAGAAATAGTCGCGCACGTTCCACGTGAAACATCGGCCCCTCCCCTCCCCGACCGGGAAGCGGAGGGGCCTTTTCGTGTCGCCGAGATATGCGGTGTCGCGCTGTACCGAACTCGAGGTTCGACGCATACGGACGCATACGAGAAACCTCGAGTCCCTCGAGCATCTCGAGCTCGAGCAATTCTCTCGAGATCTTCCGGGACGACTCCGGAATGCCGAATAGGGCGAATTCGGTCGCGTGTGCGGTGGTACCGGGAGGTCGATTTCATTTCGTCACTGTGACGGCACTCTCGGCGCCGCAGCCCCGGATCGCCATACTTGTATACCGAAATCTTTGAATGCCAATAGATTTGGTTAGATATCTATCGAAAGTTGTTTCTGCAAAGCCACTTTGGACGGCGAATCCCGTCCCTGGTGACGTGGTGGTGGTAGTCCCGTCGCCAAGCTGTCCGCGTGTCGTGTTTCACGTGAAACACGGGTGCGGCCCCGGCATGTTTCACGTGAAACAGAAAAGTCGGCAGTGTCACCGTGTGGCCCTAGAATGCGGGATGGAATACTGAACGAAAAGAGGGGACCAATGCGACGGCGGTGGTTCGACGGACCTCGGGCGTCGCATCGAGATGTTCTGTCTCGCGCCTCAACCACGTCAACGCCGACCGTCCCGGGTGCGGGTCGACGATAAAGGAGCGTTCAATGTCGGGTGGATCCGAGTCTGCTGTTTCACGTGAAACCGAAGCTATCGACGACGAATTCTTCCCGGTGCCGTTCGACGGAATCTCCGCGGCGGACACTCCGATCGGGGCCGCAGCCCATCGCGCGAGCCAGGTCCTCCACCCGAGCGCCGCAGACTCTCTACCGAAGCCGACCGAACGACGGATCTTCACCGTCGCGAATCAGAAGGGTGGCGTCGGCAAGACCACGTCGACCGTGAACCTCGCGGCCGCGCTCGCGGTTCAGGGACTGACGGTGCTCGTCGTCGACCTCGATCCGCAGGGCAACGCCAGCACCGCGCTCGGTGTCCCCCACTACTCGGGGGTCGCGTCGAGCTACGAGGTCCTGCTCGGTGAGGTGAAGGCGTCCGAGGCGGTCCAGCAGAGCCCGCACAGCGAGAGGCTGTTCTGCATTCCCGCGACCATCGATCTGGCCGGTGCGGAGATCGAACTGGTCTCGATGGTCGCCCGTGAGAACCGGCTGAAGAACGCGCTGACCGCCGCCGCTCTCGGCGATCGCGAGTACGACTACATCATCATCGACTGCCCGCCGTCGCTGGGGCTGCTGACCGTCAACGCGCTCGTCGCGGCGAAGGAAGTGCTCATCCCCATCCAGTGCGAGTACTACGCCCTCGAGGGTGTCGGTCAGCTGCTGCGCAACATCGAACTCGTCCAGTCGCATCTCAACCCGGAACTGCACGTCTCGACCGTGCTGCTGACCATGTACGACGGTCGCACCAAGCTCGCGGATCAGGTCGCGGCCGAGGTGCGCGCCCACTTCGGGGACGCCGTCCTGCGGTCCGTCATTCCCCGCAGCGTGAAGGTTTCCGAAGCTCCCGGGTACGGAATGACCGTGCTCGACTACGATCCAGGTTCGCGCGGTGCGATGAGCTATCTCGACGCCGGGCGCGAATTGGCGGCGCGAGGTCACGACAAGAATCAGGGGAACGAATGAGCGCGACACGCAAGGGAGGTCTCGGACGGGGTCTGGCGGCGCTCATCCCGACCGGACCGGTCGAAGCACCGCCGGTACCCGCGACAGCTCCTGCCGGGACCGCGACGGCACCGACGGCACCCGCTCCCTCTGCGCCGGCTCCCGCCGGGAACGCGCCGAGCAAGAACACCACCGGCAAGACCGCCGCGCAGCGTAAGGCGGGCGGTGTGTCCGGCATGACGATCCCGTCGACCGGTCTCGGATCCGCCGCCGCCGACGTGATCATCGGCGACGGAACCACCCCCGCTCATGCCCCGACCGCTGTTTCGACAGAGCAGCCCCTCCCCTCCCCCACCGGAGCGGTGTACGTCGAGGTGCCGATCGACCGGATCGAGGCCAATCCGAAGCAGCCGCGTCAGGTGTTCGACGAGGAGGCCCTCGCCGAGCTGGTCCACTCGATCCGCGAGTTCGGGCTCATGCAGCCCATCGTGGTCCGCCGCACGGAGGGTGACCGCTTCCAGCTCGTCATGGGCGAGCGCCGCTGGCGAGCTTGCCAGGAGGTCGGCCTGGAAACGGTCCCGGCCATCGTCCGCGACACCGACGACGACGCGCTGCTGCGCGACGCGCTGCTCGAGAACATCCACCGCGTCCAGCTCAACCCGCTCGAGGAAGCCGCGGCGTATCAGCAGCTGCTCGAAGAGTTCGAGGTGACCCACGAGGAATTGGCGTCGCGTATCGGACGGTCGCGGCCCGTCGTGACCAACATGATCCGGCTCCTCAAGCTTCCGGTCGCGGTGCAGCGCCGGGTCGCCGCCGGAGTCCTGTCCGCCGGGCACGCGCGGGCGCTGTTGTCTCTGGAGGCCGGTGCCGACGCTCAGGAGGTCCTGGCCGCCCGCATCGTCGCCGAGGGCATGTCGGTGCGTGCCACCGAGGAGGCGGTGATGCTCGCGAACCGCGGTGACGGTCCCACCGCCGCGCCCCAGCGTCGCAAGCCGATCCAGATGCCCGGTCTGCAGGATGTCGCGGAGCGGCTGTCGAACTCCTTCGATACCCGCGTCACGGTGAGCCTCGGCAAGCGTAAAGGCAAGATCGTCGTCGAGTTCGGATCGGTCGACGATCTGCAGCGCATCGTGACGATGATGGAGTCCCAGGTCGATCCTTCTTGACGGGCCGCCTATGCAGGACGACAGTCGAGAATACGGACGTGGAGGCGAAGTAGACCGGTGTCGACTCGAGTCACATCACTCACGCTGAGTGGAATCGACCAGTTGCCGGCGCACGCGCGGCGCTGCGTGTTCTGGGAGATGGATCCGGGGGCGGTCCGCGGTGCGCGCGATTTCTGCGATCCGGAGTTCGAAAAGGAAGCGTGGCTGTCGATGGTCATGCTGCAGTGGGGTTCGTGCGCGCAGCTCGCGACGGTCGACGACAAGCCGGCCGGCTGCGCGTTCTATGCCCCGCCCAACATGGTTCCACGCGCCCAGCTGTTCCCGACCTCGCCGGTCAGCGCCGACGCGATCCTGCTGACGAGCATGCGGATCGAGCCGTCCGCCGACGACCTGAATCTGGGCAGTGAACTGATCCGCGCGGTCGTCGACGATCTGGTCCGGCGTAATGTGCGGGCCCTGGAGGCGTTCGGGATCCGGGCCACCGACGATGCAGAGCAGAACAGCGGGGTGCCGACGGCGACGGCTGCACTCGACTGCTCCCCCCTCGAGTGCATGATCCCCGCCGATTTTCTGGAGGACATGGGCTTCGAGGTGGTTGCCCCGCACCCGCGCTTCCCCCGGCTTCGGCTCGAACTGAATCGGGATCACGGGTGGAAGGAAGAGGTCGAGGCCGCGCTCGACCGGCTGATCGAGGCCGCGTCGATCACCATCGCGGAACTCGACGGCGCCCGCACCCCGGTCGGAGCGCGCTGACGCGAACGCACTGTTTCACGTGAAACAAACACCCCGCCGGACTCGGGCCGGCGGGGTGTTTCGTGTTCGGGGGGCGGACCGCTCAGCGGGTCTCGGTGATCGACAGTTCCTCGGCGAGCAACTCGGCGAACGTGTAGGTGCCTGTCGGCTGGTCGTCCTGTCCGAGCAGGTACAGACGCTTGACGGCGATGAGGATCGCCTCGGCGATGACGTCGCGCGATCGCGGATCGGAGAGCAGCGCCGCGTCCTGCGGGTTGGTGAGGTAACCGAGGTCGATCTGCACCGTGGGCATGTTGGTCAGTCGCAGCAGGTCCCATGTGCGGCCGTGGCTGCGGCAGTCCTGCAACGCGGTGCGGGCGACGATCTCACGCTGGATGTAGCCGGTGAGGACCTGACCGATCATCGACTCCGAGCCGTGCGCGTTGCCGTAGTGGAAGCTGGCGATGCCGCGCGCCGCCGGGTTGGGGCTCGAATCGCACCGCAGCGAGATCATCAGGTCCGCGCCGAACGCATTCGAGGTGCCGGCCCGTTCGATGTCCGTCGGGTTGGCGTGGTACGGCCGCGACAGGAACGTCTCCATGCCGGTGGCGGCCATCCGCCCTTCCAGCCGGCGGGCGAGATCCCACAGGATGTCCGCCTCGGAGATCGCACCGTGCCGGCTGCGCACGATCACGCCGTGATCCTTGCCGCCGAGACCGGGATCGATCACGATCCGCTTGCCGCTGAGTTGCGGTCCGGAGCGGCGGACGATTTCCTCTTCGCTGATCGCGTGCGGTGAACCACCCGAGACGCGGGTGCCGAGCAATTCCAGCGCGCGCAGGGTCTCGGGGCCGCAGATGCCATCCGAGGCGAGGCCGATCTCCCGCTGGAAGGAGCTGAGCGCCTCGTGGGTGCGGGGACCGAAGTAGCCGTCCACTCGGTCCACGTAGAACCCGAGGTCCTGCAGGCGGGTCTGCAGCGCGGCGACGTCGTCTCCGTACAGCGGAGCCGACAGCTGGTAGATGAGGGTGCGGGCGCCGAGTCGGTACGACGCCTCCTTCAGCGACCGGTAGGTCGCGGGGCCGACGATCCCGTCGACGAGCAGCCCCCGCTGCTGCTGGAAGGCGCGCACGGCACCGTCGAGTTCGCGGTCGAAGACGACGTCGGAGCCGACCCAGTCCCGGGAAGCGGTGTCGTCGTGGAGGAAGCCCAAACCGGCAAGGGTGCTGCGGATCTCGGCGACAGCGGGGCCGTGGTCGCCGTGACGCAGTCGGTGCATGTCTCGGGCCTTTCCGTGCTGACCTGATGGTGCCCGCAGGGCAGGCCGCATCGCTCGATTGTCGCAGATGCGCCCGGAACAGGAGAAATCCGGGCGCATCCGTGGCGAAGGTGTCGTGTCCTTCGCCGGGCTTCGATCGGTGGGACGCTACTACAGAACGTCACCCAGGTCGCGCAGAAGCGCCGCCTTGCCCTTGGCGCCGACGATCGTCTTCACCGGCTTGCCGCCGGAGAACAGGATCATCGTGGGAATCGACATCACCTTGTAGTCCTGGGCCGACGTCGGGTTCGCGTCGATGTCGAGCTTCGCGACGGTCAGCTTGTCGCTGTGCTCACCGGCGATCTCCTCGAGGACCGGGGCGACCATCTTGCACGGACCGCACCAGGTGGCCCAGAAATCGACGAGGACCGGCTTCTCGGACTGCAGAACGTCCTCGACGAACGAGGAATCGGTGATGGTGATGGTGTTGGCCACGATGTCTCCTAGAAATTCGGATGGGCGAAGCGGGGGTGTCAGGCCTCTGCCGAGGCTGTCGATCAGGCCTCTGCCGAGGCTGTGGACAGGTCGGCGGCCGCATGCTCGGCGAGCCACCGCTCGGCGTCGATGGACGCGGAGCAGCCGGTGCCGGCCGCGGTGATGGCCTGCCGGTAGGTGCGGTCGACGAGGTCGCCGGCGGCGAACACGCCCGGCACGGACGTGGCCGTGGTCGGCGACTGCACGAGCACGTAGCCGTCGGCGTCGCGGTCGACCTGACCGGCGACGAGGGAGCTGCGCGGGTCGTGTCCGACCGCGACGAACAGGCCCGTGACGGCCAGGTCGCTGCGCTCGCCGGTCACGGTGTCCTCGAGGACGAGGTTGGTGACGCTGTTCTCGCCCTGCACCTCGACGACCTGCGCGTTGGTGATGAAGCGGATCTTCTCGTTGGCGCGGGCACGCTCGAGCATGATCTTCGATGCGCGGAACTCGTCACGGCGGTGGATCAGCGTGACGCTGCGCGCGAAGCGGGTGAGGAAGGTGGCCTCCTCCATCGCGGAGTCGCCGCCGCCGATCACGGCGATGTCCTGGTCGCGGAAGAAGAAGCCGTCGCAGGTTGCGCACGCACTGACGCCGCGGCCGAGCAGCCGCTCCTCGCCCGGGACGCCGAGGTAGCGCGGCTCCGCGCCCATCGCCAGGATGATCGCGCGGGCCTGGTAGGTCTCACCGTTCGCGACGACCGTCTTGACGGGACCCGTGACGTCGAGTTCGTCGACGTCCTCGGTGCGGATGTCGGCGCCGAAGCGCAGCGCCTGCTCACGCATCTGCTCCATGAGCTCGGGGCCCATGATGCCGTCCTTGAAACCGGGGAAGTTCTCGACCTCGGTCGTGGTCATGAGGGAGCCACCGAACTGGGTGCCTTCGAAGACGAGGGGCGCGAGTTCGGCGCGGGCTGCGTACACCGCGGCCGTATATCCGGCCGGTCCCGAACCGACGATGATGAGGTCGTGAATCGTGGGCGGAGTGGTCATTCGGGCCTTCCGGTTCGTCTGTGACTGGTGGTGCGATGCGCGTCGGTGTGCAGCAACGAAAGAAACAACACCAGGGTAAAGGGTGTTGTTCCACGCGCGCCGTGCGTCACGCCACACTCGGGCTGTCGAGGCTGGTCCGGCGTCCGCTGCCGGGGCGCAACCACTCCCCTCCCCCACCGTGCAGAGACACCGCTGCCACCGCCCGGAGGGGCGGTGGCAGCGATATCGAGGGGGCGGATCAGACCGTCTGGGGTGCCTCGCGGAGCGCTTCGCGGATCACGCAGTGGGTGCCGGAGTAGATGGTCGGCATGCACTTGTTGCAGTGGATGCACAGACCTTCGTCGGCCTTCTCGTCCCGGAACTTGTTGACGACATCGGGGTCGCGCAGCAGGGCCCGGCCCATCGCGACGAAGTCGAATCCCTCCTCGAGTGCATTCTCGATGGTGTCGAGCCGGTTGATGCCGCCGAGCAGGATGATCGGCAGTTTCAGTTCGGAGCGGAACTGTCGTGCTTCCTTCAGGAAGAAGCCTTCCTCGAACGGGTAGGTCGGGAAGATCTTGGGACCGTAGAACTTGAGACCCCAGCCCACGATCTTCGGCTGCGAGGCCACGAACTCCTTCAGCGGGACCTCGCCGCGGAAGAAGTACATTCCGTTGAGCAGCGAGCTGCCGCCGGTCAGTTCCATCGCGTCGACGTGGCCGTCGGCTTCGATCATCTTGGCGATGGGCAGCGACTCGTCGAGCCACAGGCCCTGGGGGACACCGTCGGTCATGTTGAACTTCGCGATGACGGCGATCTTGTCCCCGACGGCCTTGCGCACGGCTTCGAGCACGCGGCGCGGGTACGCGCTGCGGTTCTCGAGGGATCCCCCGTAGCGGTCGGTGCGCTTGTTGAGGTTGGGGCTCATGAACGAGCTGAGCAGATAGTTGTGCCCGAGGTGCACCTCGACCGCGTCGAAGCCTGCCTCGACGGCATTGCGGGCGGCGTTCTCGTAGTCCTCGACGACACGGTCGAGCTGTTCGAGGGATGCACCGCGAACCAGGCCCATCCCGGGCGCGCTGATGCGGGTGGACGGCGCGAGCGATTTGGTGCCGTTGGAGATCTGGTTGGCAACGAGGCCTGCGTGGCCGATCTGGGCGGAGGCGAGGCCGCCTTCGGCGTGCACGGCGTCGGTGAGGCGGCGCAGGCCGGGGATGGTTTCGCGGTCGAGGACGACGGTGTCGCGATGGACGCGACCTCCCGGGGAGACCGAGCAGTAGGCGACGGTGGTCAGTGCCGTACCACCGCGAGCCACCTCGGCGTGGAACTCGACGAGTTCGTCGGTGATCGCGCCGAGCGGCATGACCCCTTCGAAGGTGGCCGCCTTGACGATGCGGTTACGGAGCGTGAGTGGTCCGAGTCGAGCCGGTTCGAACACTTGGGGTCGCGACGGAGACATGGCCCTACTTTCGATGCCAGTGGTATCGTAATTACCGTTCAACTATAGCCCGCACGATGGTCTGGATCACATCGCACACCGAGAAGATACAACCTGTATGTCTCTGGCCCCACCCGGACGCCCCCGCGAACCCCGAATCGACGCCGAAGTCCTGGCCGTGACCAGGGAAATGCTGATCGAGGTCGGCTGGGAACGGCTGAGCATGCGGGGCATCGCCGCCCGCGCCGGCGTCGGCCGCGCGGCCCTGGCCCGTCGCTGGCCGAGCAAGGAGCACCTCGTGCTCGACGCGCTGCTCGGTTCCGCGCCGGATCTCGAACCGTACGACGGCATCGATCGGCGCGGATGGATCGAATGGGTGGTCACCGGCAGCGCCGAACTGTTCTCCCGCCCGGACGTGCGGGCCGCACTCCCCGGACTGCTCACCGCACTCCGCGACCACGAAGATCTGCGAAATACGTTGTGGCGCACCTTCAGTGGGCCGAGCACCGCGCTGTTCTCCGACGGCACCGACCGGGACCCACTCGACGCACTCGCCGTTCTCGTGATGGCCGCGGGATCGGCGTTGTTCAGCAGCCTCATCGCCGCGGAGGACGACACGCCCGCGCTGCGGGCCCGGATCCTGGAACTGCTGCTGCCGGTGGCGGATCGCTGACCGGCCTCACCCGATCGACGTCACGTACAGCGTCTCGGGATGCGTTGCGTCGCAATCTGTTCCGACGACCACGGCGGTGAGCTGCGGGGGGACCTCGCCCGGCACCAGCAGCACGACCGCGTCCCGGTCGCCGTACTCGATCGTCTTGGACCCGAGCACCGGACCCGCGGGGTCGATGCCGTTCGCGGCCAGACAATCGGCGAGCGCGCGGTCGTCGGACAGCGGCCCGAGATCGGTGGAACCGACCAGGCTGCGCAGGGTGTCCGGTTCGAGCGCCGCGGCGTCGTCCGGGCCGACCGCGATCGGCGTGACCGGTGCCGTGCCGTCGGTCGAGGAATCCGCTCCCCCGACGACCACGACCGCGACCACCGCGACGACGGCCGCGGCAGCACCGACCACCGCACCCGCGAACATGCGACGACGGCGCTTGTGGGCACGGACGGCACCGAGGACCGCGTCGTCCAGCCGCATCGCCACCTCGGCCGGCATCGGCTCGCCGGGCGCATCCGCATCCGCATCCGCGAGTCCGCGCAGACGCTCCTGCACGGCGTCGAGGGCGTCGAGCACGGCCATGGCGTCGGAGTCCTCCCGCACCAGCGGCCACAGGCGCTCGGCGACCTCCTCGTCGAGCGCGCCTGCGTGAAGGTCGGCGAGCAGGTCCGCAGGGTACGGCGGACGCAGCAGTTCGCCTTCGTTCATGCGAAGTCCTCCTCGGCGGCTCGGTGCCCTCTCAAGACAATTAGACGGTCCGTACTCAGGTTCGGTTCCCCGGCTCCTGCAGATCGCCCAGAAGCACTGCCAGTTTGTAGCGCCCCCGAGCGCAGCGGCTCTTCACGGTGCCCTCCGGGACACCGAGGCGCCGGGCCGCCTCCCGAATCGAGTACCCCTCGATGTCGACCGTGACCACCGCGACCCGCTGGTCGTCGGGAAGGGCCTCGAGGGCGGCCTCCACATCGAGTGCGGTCTCGACCTCGGCGATGTGGTTGCGTTCGGTTCGCGGTTCGTCCCCGTCCTCGAGATAGAGAGGAACCGTGGGCCGGGCCCGGTTCCGGCGAATGCGATCGAGACACGCATTCACGACGATCGTGTGCAGCCAGCTCCGGACCGCCGCGTCCGCCCGGAACGACGAGGCGGTGCGGTGCGCCGACAACAACGCCTCCTGCAATGCATCCGCCGCGTCCTCCGGCGAATAACTCGTTCGCCGGGCGACCTTCCACAGATGGTCGTAGTGACGTCGCAACAGTGTTGCGAACGCCTGGTCGTCCCCGGCCGCATGCGCTGCCAGCAATTCGGCATCGGACACGGCGATTTTTGCGATCCCCCCGAAAATTCGCACGCGCGGATGGTATCCGATCCGACCGTGGAATCTGCGGTGAGCGAAGCCGTTATTCGCTTGCGGTGAAGGTGACCTCGGCGATCGTGCTCTTGTTGCTGCCGCTGCTGGTGGCGAGGTCGGTGATCCACAGCAGCACGTTCGACGTCCTGCCCTCCGCGCTGATCGGGATTTCCGTGGTACCGGAACCCAGAGTGGCCGAACCGATCACCTGCGTCTGATCCAGCGACGCCTGATCCGAAGGTGCACTGCGGATTTCGACGACGGTGCCCGGATCGTCCGTGGTGACCGAGACCGATTGCAGCGCTACCGGATCGGCGAGACCGAACATCAGGCCGACACCGTTCTTGAGCGACGGGAACGGATCGAAGTACGCGTCGGTGCTCCACTGCGTGCCGGGATCACCGTCGATGGCAAGGGACGCCGTCGCAGGCGAGTCCGGAGTGCCCTGCGGCGAGAACACCTCGACCGAAGTCGCCGAGACCGGGCCGGCCGGGGCCGGTTCTTCCGCCGGTGCCGCCGCCTCGGGGGCGGGCGTCTCCGCGGTCGGAGTGAGCCCGAACTCCTGACTCGTGAGCGGTTCGTCGGAGCTGCCGCCGGCCAGCAGATTCGCGATCCACCAGCCGATCAGCGCGAGCAGCACCACGGTCGTGATGCCCAGCCCGACGAGGGCCATGAGCATCCGCTCGGATCGCTTCTTCTTCTCGGCGAGCGCTTCCGGATCGGAGAGGGCGTGCGCCTCGGTGGCCGCCCGCTGCCCCAGCCGCAGTGCCGGGATCATGTCCGTCTTCTGATCGACGACCGAAGCCTGGTCGAGAATGTGCTGCACGGTCGCCGCGGTCCGGATTCCGCCGTCGCTCTGCAGCGCCCGCACCGCGACCGCGGAGATTTCGAAGGGCACCTCGGGCCGCAGCGCGCGCGGCTCGACGAGTGCACCGTCGGCACCGTGGTCGGCCGGCGCCATGCCGCCGATGGTTCCGCCCGCGGGGGCGGGGGCTCCCGCAGCCGCCACGTCGGGCAGCGGCCACCTGCCGGTGATCAGCCCGTAC